>PMSZ01000468.1 GCA_003168235.1 Acidobacteriaceae bacterium | reverse complement strand
GCGGCAGCGGTCGCTGCAGAAAGGGAAGTCGGCGTCGGCGGCCTTCGTCGGCTTCTTGCAGATCGGGCAGCGGAGCTTGATGGTGCGCTTGCGCGGCATAGGTGATTGCAGAGGTCAGAGGTCAGATTGCAGAGGTGAAAACCACGCGGCGCAAAACTGTCACCTCTGCAATCTGACATCTCACTTCTGATCTCTCACTTCCGACCTCAGACGATTTCTGCTACCAGATCGTAATCATGCGCGGCGGTGATGCGGCAGCGGTAGAACTCGCCTTCCTTCGGCTCGTTGCCTTCGGGATAGTCGTTGACGAAAACTGTGCCATCGATTTCGGGCGCGTGCATGGCGGTGCGGCCCTCGAGCAGCAGGTCCGACTCCAACGAAGGACCTTCGAGCAGCAGATCGAATTCCTGGCCGACGAGAGACTTTTTCTTCGCCTTGCTGACTTTTTTCTGAAGCGACATCAGAGATTTGCGACGGCTCTCGATCTCGCGGGTGGAAAGCTTCTTCTCGTGATCGTACGCTCCGGCGCCTTCCTGGTCGGAGTAGGCGAAGGCGCCCATCCAGTCGAAGGCCGCGTCTTTCACGAAGCCATAAAGCTCTACGAATTCTTTTTCGGTTTCACACGGGAACCCGACGATAAAGGAAGTCCGGAGCGTGACGCCGGGAATTATGCGACGCATCTTTTCGATGGAACGGAGGAACAAATCCGCGCCGCCTCCGCGCTTCATGCGCTTGAGAACCGTTGCCGAAGCGTGCTGCAGGGGAACGTCGATGTAGGAGCAGATGTTCTCGTGGGCGGCGATGGTGTCGAGCAAGCGACCGGTAATTTTGTTGGGATAGGCGTAGAGGAAGCGAATCCAGCGCAGGTCTTCTATCGCTGCTAGCTTTTCAAGCAACAGAGCCAGACCGTCTTTCAATCCGAGGTCTTCGCCGTAGCAGGTGGTGTCTTGTCCAATGAGCGTGATCTCACGCACTCCGGAGTGTGCCAGGCGCTCGGCTTCGGCGATCACCGACTCGAAACGGCGCGAGCGAAACTGCCCGCGAAGCTGCGGAATAATGCAAAAGCTGCAGGGATGATCGCAGCCCTCAGCGATTTTGATATAGGCGGAATATCCGGGCGTGGTGAGAACGCGGGGCGTGTGGTCGTCGTAAAGATAGTTGGGCAAATCGGCGACGGCGCCATCCCAGGAATCGCGGGCGAAGCGGCCCTGGGTGCGGCGGTGATCGCCTTCGGGGCGAGAGGTGAGAATGTTGAACGGACTTGGCGTCGGCTGCGCTTGGGCGACTCCGGCGGCGGATAGAATCTTCTCCAATTCGCCGGTGCCGACGACAGCGTCCACTTCAGGAATGTTTTTGCGAATTTCGTCGTGAAAACGCTCGACCAGGCATCCGGCAACCACCAGGCGTTTGGTTTTGCCGTTGGTTTTGTGGCGCGCCATTTCGAGGATGGTATCGATGGATTCCTGCTGGGCGCTGCCGATAAACGAACAGGTGTTTACGACGATAACGTCGGCATCGGCCGCGTCGGGAGTGAGCGCGGCGCCAGCCTGGGCCAGCATGCCCATCATGACCTCGCTATCGACGAGGTTTTTGGGGCAGCCGAGGCTGACGAAGCCTACCTTGGTAGGGAGACTCGGGGTCGGCCGAGTCGAGGCCGGGACAGTCGGGGCTGGGGCAGTCGGCTGCGAAGTCTCGGCGATGATTTCTTTTACTGGCATTGGGACAAAGGCGACCGAACCGTGACAACAATCGGCGGGAAGCGGATCTGTACAATTCTAGCATCCGGCGTGGTCTAACCCGGCGCGACGCGGCAGTACCGTGCACCAGCCGAGCACCACAAAGGGTACCTCAATGTTTTCAGCGTCTGGGCCGAATGCTGCGCCCCGTGCTAATCTTATTGAAACAAAAACTACATCCCTCAATAAATCCGGAGGAGAGATGGTAGCTAAACGTCTCGCAGTTCTGGTTGTGCCGGTTCTGATTTTGGTTTCAAGCGCATGGGCGCAAGTCAATCAGCTTTCCATCACCGCGGGGCGCACTTTTGTGAGTACCGAGACGATCGTCAACGATCCGTCTTCGCCCGATCCGCGCATCCATTTCGCAAACCCGGTCAGCTTCGCTTTAAATTACGGCCGCTTGCTGAAGACCAAAAGCATTTTCGGGTTCTTTGCCGAATTGCCGGTAGGAGTTTATCCGCGGATGAACCTGAACACCTACCTGCCCCAGATTCCCAAGGACATTGGCGCCATTTTTATCACGCCGTCGCTGCGCGTCAACGCGTTTGCAGCCGACTCGGTATCACCGTGGGTCAGCGTGGGTGGAGGCTACGGACGGTTCCGGGAATCCAAGGACCTGATTTTCTACGGAAATAATCCAGGCCCGAACGGCTCAAATACCGGCGTCGTGCAATTCGGAGCGGGATTGGATGTGTGGTTTTGGCAGAGGTGGGGCGCGCGGTTCGAAGCGCGGGACTTTTTCTCGGGAGATCCAGCGCTCGATGTCGAGACGCAGAATGGCCGCCAACACAACTACTATGTTGGGGTGGGTGTGATGCACCGCTTCTAGCTGGCGACGGGCGTAGAATTCCGCTTGGATTCTGCCGTTTCATTGCTGGTGATGTCTTTGAAAAGACCGGGCAGGCTTTGGGCGTCGTCGACGGACTTGCCAAATCTCGCCGATTCGTAGGCACGCGTGAATCTGGCGACTTTCTTCTGCAGATTCTCTTCCTGAATTGCTGCGACAAAATCTAGGGGCGTTTGCGAGGGCGATTTGCGCCAGCCCAGCCGTGCCAAGCGGCTTACCATCCGGTCATACCAAAGTGCGGCGGCTTCGCGCGGAGCTTGCTCGGGACGCGCCCGCAAGCTCCACGCGCGCAAAGCGCTGATGATGCGCCGCAAATTAAAAAGAGCGAGCAGCGCTGTCCCGAAGGCGACGAACCCAGTTACCCATCTCCCGGGAAAGCTGATGACGTGCCGGTGAGCGCGCCGCGCCGCTTGGAGCAGGGCGCGATGCTGCTGCGCAATCCAGCGGCGGGCCTCATCCAAGAAATGCCGGCTGTTGTTGGCCGCATCGTTGCCTAGAGCGCGCTGGCGTCCGGCATCGTAGTTGATGATCCACTCGCGCCAGAAAGATGCGGCGGCGTCGATGTAAAGCTGCATCCGAGACCATTCGTTGTGTGCCGGCAGGCCTCCCGCAGGAGTTGGATCGAAGCTCACCCAGCCGGAACCGGGGAAGTAAGCTTCAACCCATGAATGCGCGTCACTGGCCCGCACTACATACTGACCGGTGAGGTCGTTAAACTCGCCGCCGCGGAACCCCGTCACGATGCGAGACGGAATTCCCAGGGAACGCAACATCACGGCCATGGAACTGGCGAAATACTCGCAGTGGCCTTTCTTTCTCTCGAAGAGAAAATTCGCCAGCGGATCCTTCGGCAGAGTTCGGGGCAGTTCCAGGGTGTATCCGAAGTGGGTCTGGAGATATTGTTCGAGAGCGATGGCTTTGTCGTAATTGCTGGGAGCGTTCGCGGTGATGTCGCCGGCCAACTTCGGGATACGGGAATCGAGAGGTGACAATCTCAGGTATTCGGCCATGCCCGGTGGTACGGTGTTCGCCGCCAGCCGAAGCTCTTCGCTATCGATAGCAGGCAATTGCGATACGGCTTCATAGCGGCTGATGGGATGATCGGCATCCTGGTCGTAGACGGCGCCGCCGGCATCGACACTGACTTGCCGGAAACTCCCGAACAGGCGCTGCGGGCTTTCGGCCAGGAAGAAAACGTTGGTCCCGATTGGTTCCATGGTGACTCGGTAACGAATGGCTCGGCCTGTGGCCGTGGTACGCGGTGGGAGCAATGGCGCCAGCCGGTAGCCGCCGTCGATTCCGGGGTGGAGCGGAGTTTGATCGTAAGAATTGGCCCAGACTGTACCGTCAAAAGAGCTCAAGGCGATTCCACGCCATTTCAAGTCGTACGCGCCCTGCAGGTCGTTCTGAATTTCGATGTGCATGACAACGGCGTTCGACTGCTGAATTTGGCCGATGCGTCCGAGTTGCACGCGATCGGTGAAGCCGGTGGAGACATCGCTGGATGGGGTGTAGGCGCTGAGATAGCGGGAGGAAACGCGGGGCAGTAGAAAGAAGATAAGAAAGCTGCCGGCCAGGACCATGAGCATGAGCGCAGGAGCGACGGCGAGCAGTCCGTAGGCCATGCGGCGGTAGGGAGGGATTGAGGCAGGAGCGACTGCGCGCGGGTCAGTCGCGTTCGCTGGCTCGGCGGCAATCGAGTGGCGCATTTCCATCAAGACAAAGGTGACGACGGCGACCAGCAGAAAGCCGGCAAAGCTCAACAGGAAGACGCTGCCGACGGTGAGAACGGCGGCGGCGAGCACCATGCCAAACGAAAGCGCCGCGAGCATGTAGTGGTCGCGCGTGCGTTGTAGAGAAAACAGGCGTACGACCATGACAAAAAGCATCAGGTGAACACTGGCGGCGAGAAAGGCGCGGGAAAGAAAGAAATAATCGGCCAGGTAGATAAAGATGTAGATAAGCGTCAGAAAGTTAGTCCAGCGCTCGGGGATGAGAAACTCGCGTCGCGCGAGAAGCTGATATCCGCGAAACGCCAGGGCTAGTCCGGCGAGAACAATGGCAGGAAGATCGAGGCCTCCGGTTGAGGCCAGGGTGCCGAAGCCCGTGAGCACCAGCAGATACAGGGCAACATTAAAGTAGCGCTCGATAGCCCGGGTCATGGTCATTCTGGTCGTCGTTCTGGCGGTCGTTCTGACCTGGGCAGCCGGACGCGGGTTTATAGAGGCTTCGCTCACGGGAAACCTCTATTGTTGGCGAAAGCGGCGCGGAAGGGAAGTGTCGGCGGTAACCGTAGTTTGGGAGAAGCGCGGTCACGGCAGCTCAGTCTGGTGCGTTCTGCGATGCTCCGTCATGGGGATCGAGAAATTCGAAGCCGGGGCGATTGAGGCGGATGCGCCGGGAAAAGTCCGGCACATCATCGTCAGGCGCATCGTCGTCACGCACATCCTTGTCACGCGCAACACCGGGCGCCTGAGCGACGGGATTAATGAGCGCACGCTTCTTAAGTTCTGGGAAAGGGAGATTGCCGGCGAAGTTCCCGCCACGGTAGAGCATCTCGGGAGCGCGGCCATTCAAAAGAATCCACCAGGCATATCGCGAAGTTCCCGCTGGAAGATGACCGGTCGCGGCCATTTGGGTGAAGATGTTGGTCGTGCAATTGTCGGTGGCAGCGTTGAACCAGCGTGGGTGGTCGCGCAGGCGATTCGCCTGTTGCAGGTACTGGAGAAAGAGGAGACGCGACCATTCCGGGCTGGCAACCATGTGGTAGAGGTAAACGTCCTCGCCGGATCGATAGTTGGTGCGGAGGCGGATGAGATCGCGTTCGTTCGCCATCACGTAAACAATGGTGAATTGACGAAAGAAGGAGCGGATGGGCGAGTAGCTCTGGCCGACTTGATAACGCGCCTCAATCGATGCCGCCACGTAGTCGGCATCTCCATTGCCGAACTGGAAGCTGACGATGGGATGCATGATCCAAGGTGAACCCCAGTAATCCACGAACAAATCGATGCCACGAAGCTGAGAGAGGAAGACGGTCTTGGTGAGCCACTCACAGGTGAACTCGGCGGCATGGCGATAGTAGCAGTTGCGGAAGTGACCGGACCGATCTTTTGTA
>PMSZ01000214.1 GCA_003168235.1 Acidobacteriaceae bacterium | reverse complement strand
CACCTGGACGCTCGCGGAAACCGAAGCTGTGCTCACCGAAGAGGAAGCGGCAGTCGCTACGCGCTATTACGACATTCAGGAAGTCGGCGACATGCATCACAACCACGCCAAGAACGTCCTCCATGTTCAGACTCCGATCGCTGAAATTGCGCGGCTGTTGAAAATTCCGGAAGATCGCGCGCATTCGCTCTTGGCAGCGGCCAAGAAGAAAATGTATGCGGCACGCTTGCTGCGTCCCACGCCTTACGTCGACAAAACGGTTTATGCCGGATGGAACGCGATGTGCGTTTCCGCGTATCTCGAAGCGGCCAAGGTGCTTGACCTGCCGGAAGCGCGCCACTTTGCCCTGCGCTCGCTCGATCGTCTGCTTTCCGAGGCATGGAACGGAGGAAGACCAACTTCGGCGGACAAGAGTGTCCTCGCCACATTGAAGCACGTTATCGCCTACTCGGATCCAAAAGCTGAGCCGCGCGAAATAGATGGTGTGCTCGACGACTACGCGTTCACGGTCATCGCTTGCCTTGACGCCTATGAGGCAACGGCGGACCTGAGCTATTTTCGTTTTGCGCGCTCGATCGCCGATGCCATGGTAAATGGATTCTTCGATTCCACAGACGGCGGGTTCTTTGACACGCGCACCGCAGCGGGCGCTGGGAACGAAGAAAAAACCGCACTTGGAATTCTGGGTACACGTCGCAAGCCGTTTCAGGATTCGCCGACTCCGTCAGGAAATGCGGCGGCGGCAATTGCGCTGCTGCGGCTGGACGGATACGCCAACGGTCTTTTGACTAGTGATGAGGCGAAACAGAACGCCGCTTCCTATCGCGACCGCGCCGAGCAAACGCTCGAAGTCTATGCCGGTGTCGCCGGCCAGCACGGAATCTTCGCCGCGACTTATGGTCTGGCCGTCGCTCGCTTCTTCCGGTCGCATACGCAGATCGTAATCGTCGGCAACGACGAAGCCGCGACGCAGTTATATCGTGCGGCAGTCAAACCACTGGCTCTGAGCACAGCCGTTCTGCGCCTGGACGCCGATAAAGTGGTCGTGCAGAACCTGCCACCAGCGTTGGCGGAAACGATTCCAAGTCTCCCCGCTCTCGGCGAGGGAAAATCCTTCGCAGTAGTATGCTCCGGCTTCGCGTGCCAGCCACCAATTTTCGATCCGCAGGAATTGGCGCATGCACTGGAGCCGAAGGTGCGTCCAGCAGCGTGAGCACCTACCGCCGCTTCAGCGCTTCGAGTTCTTCGAGCGTCCGCGGCCAGTCCGACCCGAGCAAACGAGAGAGGCTCCGGTCGGCGAGCACCTTGCCGCCAGTCTGGCAGCGCGCGCAATAATTCGTTTCCTTGTCGGCGTAACGAATCCGCAAGACTTTGTCGCCACATCTTGGGCACGGTTCTCCGAAGCGCCCGTGCACTGCCATGTCCTTGCGAAATGCAGTGACCTTCTCGGGAAAGGCCGCTGCAGCCTCGGAGCGCAGCCGGCCGACCCAGAGCTCGATGGTCCGCCGCGCGGCCACGAACAGTCTCTTCCACTCTTGCGGCGTGAGTTTCTGCGTCAGCGTAATCGGAGACAGTTGCGCGGCGTGCAGAATCTCATCGGAATAGGCATTGCCGATACCATCCACCAAGCGCGGATCGGTGAGCGCTCGCTTGAGGGTGTGATTTTCGGCTGTAAGCGCTTGGCGAAAAGAATCGACATCGCTGGCAAGAATGTCGATTCCTCCTGCATCCAGCGAATGCAGGTTTGCCTCGCCGCTGAAGACATGCAACGACGCCCGCCGCTTGGAACCGGCTTCGGTGAGTACTAAAGAGCCCTTGCGAAAATCGAATGCCGCAAGATTCTGACGGCCCGCAAGTTTCACCTCCGGCTGCCGCCAATGCAGGCGGCCAGCGATCATCAAGTGAAGCGCAAGCCAGAGATCGTTCTCCAAGCCAATAACGATGCGCTTGCCGATGCGCCGCACTTGGCGGACAATTTTTCCCTCCACGGCAGCCAGCGGAGGTTGCGCGGTCCGCAACAAGAAGGCGCTGGCCAAACGCACGCGCTGCAGCGGTTGACCAACAATCCGCGGTTCAAGCGCACTGATGTAGGCGGCAATATCTGGCAGTTCCGGCACAGGTAACAGCTTGCACGTCACAGGCTGCGCCTTGCAACCCCAGGGCAATGCGCTACCGGCCCTCGCTTGTGTCTGCCTGAAGTTCCGCGCGTCGACTGCCGATAAAGCCATAAGGCGTCGTCCCGCCATGTCCTCCACTCTTCTCGAGAATCCGAAGCTGTTCCGCCATGTGGTGGAGGATCTGCCGATGGGAATCTATCTCGTCGACCGCGAACGGCGCATCCGTTTCTGGAACCACGGCGCAGAACGCATCACCGGCTATCTGTCGCACGAAGTTGTCGGGCAAGTTTTGGAAGACGTGGTGCACGCCTGCGATAAACAGGGAAACAGTTTCGGCGGTGAACAACGTCCGGTAACGGTGACCCTCACCGAGCGGAGGCCGCAATCGTGCACCGCTTTCTTTCTTCACAAGGACGGGCACCGTGTGCCGGTGAAGGCGCGTACGCAACCCATCCCCGAGGCGGGCAGCACAGTCGCGGGTGCGACAGTTCTGTTCGAAGAAGTGTTTGCCTACCGTGAAGAAGCGCCCGGGCCAATCATGTATGGATGCCTGGACTCGAACACCGGACTTCCTTCCCGGCGTCTGACGCAAGCCCTGCTCGGCGAATGCATCGCCGGGATGGAGGAGTCGGGCGTTGGATTCGGGCTTCTGCGCATTCGAGTGCTGGGACTCGACGAATTTTGCGCGAAACACGGTCCTCAGTCCATTAAGCCTTTCTTGCGCACTTCGGCCAGGACTCTGCGGCACAGTCTGAACACGGATTACTTCCTCGGATGCTGGGGCGAAAACGAATTCGTGGCCGTCCTGCCATCGGCAAGTCCGGTAACGATGGCTACGACCGCGGAAACGTTATGGAACCTGCTGAGCCATTCGGAAATCTTGTGGTGGGGCGACCGCTTCGTGGTTGGCTCCGAAATCGCTTACACGGTGGCCACTCCAGGCAAAGATCTGGAGACACTTCTTCAGGAGCTGAAGCCTGCGCACTCCAGCAACAAGGCAAAGAGCGCAGCGGCGGTTGCCGCCGCCAATGACAAATGACAAGTGACAGTGATGCGTCAGAACTAACTAATAAGCACGGAGTGAACTGAGAATCACAGTTATAGAAAGCCAGGATGAGGTTCGATGTTTTCGATTATTGGCATCGTAGTGGTCTTCGGTTGCATTGTTGCCGGCTACCTGATGGAACACGGCAGCATGAAGGTGCTGGTGCAACCGGCCGAACTCATCATCATCGGCGGCGCAGCTCTCGGCACCGTGCTCATCTCGAACCCGGTTCACACTCTGAAGCAGATGATCAGCGGGCTGCTGGGAGTTTTTGGCTCCTCGAAATTCAATACACAGTGCTATATCGATTCTCTGAAGATGATGTACGAACTGCTGCAAAAAGCGCGCAAGGAAGGTCTGGTGGCGCTCGAAACCGATATTGAAGATCCGGAGAAAAGCCCGCTGCTCTCCAAATACGAAGCCTTTGTGCACAATCACCACGCCGTCGCCTTCGTTTGCGACACCATGCGGATGGCGGTGAGCGGCGGCGTGGAGGTATTCGACCTGGATCAGATGCTCGACATGGATATGGAAGTCCATCATCACGAGGCGGCCGAACCGGTCTCCGGCCTCAGCACCATGGCCGATTCGCTGCCCGGCCTCGGCATCGTGGCCGCAGTCCTGGGAGTGGTAATCACCATGGGCGCGCTCGGCGGACCTCCCGAAGAAATCGGGCACAAGGTGGCAGCAGCATTGGTGGGAACGTTTCTAGGCATTCTTCTTTGCTACGGGTTGGTGGGGCCACTCGCGGCGCGCATGGGCAAGATGGCGGAAGAGGAGCATGCCTACCTGATGATGTTGCGCGTCACCATGATCGCGTTCCTGAAAGGTGTCGCGCCTATCATGGCGGTTGAGATCGGACGCCGCACCGTCCCCGGTCACGTGCGGCCAACTTTCAAAGCGGTCGAAGAAGCTTGCCGCGGCGCCAAAGAAGCACCCGCTGCGGCGGCGGCCGCCGGATAACCACGGCCATGCCGACCCCGCCCATCATCATCATCAAGAAAAAAGGTGGCCACGGCGGACATCACGGCGGCGCATGGAAGGTCGCCTATGCCGACTTCGTTACCGCCATGATGGCTCTGTTCATCGTGCTGTGGCTATTGTCGAGCGCCACCAAGCAGGAAAAGATGGCGATCAGCGGTTATTTCAAAGACCCTAGCGGTACCGCCACCAAGCTCGGCACCACCATGGCCGGAAGCGGTGAGAATATTCAGCTGAGCAAAGAGGACATGGCGAAGCTCAAAGACCAGCTGCAGAAGAGCATCCAGAAGATGATCGACCTGGAGAAGCTGAAAAAGAACATCGAGATGACCGTAACCTCCGAAGGCCTGCGCATCGAGCTCATCGAATCCGAGAAAGGAACGTTCTTCGATAGCGGCAGCGCCCAACTCAACGGCAATGGAAAAGAATTGCTGACGGTGCTGGCGGCGGAGTTGGGAAAAGTTCCCAACCACATTTCGGTCGAAGGACACACCGACGCCAAGCCTTTCTCGGGTAAGAGCAACTACACGAACTGGGAACTCTCCTCCGATCGTGCCAACGCGGCGCGGCGCTTGATGCAGGCAGATGGAGGACTGCGTCCCGATCAGGTCACGCAGGTGCGGGGCTTTGCCGACCAGCGTCTGCGCAATGCACAAGATCCCCTCGATCCAGCCAACCGGCGCGTCTCGATCATTGTGCAATACATTCACAACAACATCGATGAAGCGGATTCTTCCGCGAATAAAACCGAGCCGGGAGAAAAGCCTGCGGCGGGTACAAAAACGGAACCTGAAAGCGAAGTTAAGACGAACGACAAGAAAAATGCGGAAGAAAAAAAATAGGCTGGCCAGGAAGGCCAGCCCGGAAAATTGCTATTGTGACGCAAAGAACAGCGTCATCTAGTTAGAACAATCGGGGTTTTTCCAGGGGTCGCATAGCGGTATCGGACCGTCGTGAGTAGGAACTCTCGGAACGGACGCGTACGCCAATGTGCCCACCAGACCTACCAACAGTAGTAACGCCCTGAGCGAACGTTTCATGGGTTTACTTTCTCCTTAGGGTCTGCCCAACAGTCGGCACAAAAACCGTCGACCATTCGGCGCCGGAATTATACACAACTCTGCAACTTTCTGATTACGTGGAGGTTACTGAAAAAGGCGGGCAGATACAGGAAACAGTGTAGAGAAAGGATGATTTATTCAGACAACCTAGTCTGTTAATACATCTTTTTAAATAGTTTACGAGGATTTCTTCAGGTTTAAAGCGAGGTTGGATCGGTGCGCTGAAAACGCTGCCATGATGGCGTTTAGCGCGTCCAAGAATCCTCTTGACACGGTTTCCTGGGTCTGTGGATTTTACGGCCGAGAAGGGTTACGGCCGCGTCTTCGCTCCCGCCGCCGCCGAGTTGGCACGCACCGAAGCCGGCGGACGCGGCACCGCGAATGGATCGTCGGCCGGTTCCAGGCTCGAGCTTCGCGAAAACGCGCGTTCTACCATGCCTTCGAACATTGGAATCAGCGAATCCGTGGGCACCGCCGGTTGAAGCTCCGCCAACCCTTGTTCCCATCGTTGCGTCTGCAGGTGGTTCGCGGTCACGCGCACAGCCTGGCGCGAGAGCGAATATCCGATCCAGACACAGATGGCGGTAATGTAGGTCAGCATGTTGATCGGATTTAGGATTCTCTGCCCGACGAACCCTCCGGAATTCAACGCATACAGCAGCAATTCAACCCCTGCGAAGAGTCCAAAGCCAAGCGCAATGCCAAAACTTAATTGTTTCCGCGATACTCCGAGAAACCGCGAGAACAGCAGCAGAAACAGAATCAAACCCAACTGCACGATGCGGATGGAGCGCTGTAACGTGGTCAAAGCGTGCACCAGCGGACTGGGATCGTAAGAATTCGAAAAGGCAACCACGACCGAAACCAGCAGCATTACCACGCCCGCCCAGCGGAACAGCAGCGTGCCCAGGTCTTTCAACGTGTGGTAGGGACGAAATACATCCAGAAAGACTTCGTGAATGATCTTGAATCCAAGCACGGCGTTGACTGCGGCGCCGAGCCAGAAAAATACAAAGTACATCTTTGGCCTATTTTGCAGTGGAAAAGTAACGCAAAAATTAGCAACCTGCACCAATAAGTACACGAAAAACACAGGGAACTGTTTGTGCAGTTTGCGCCGCCACAAAATCATCGCCAGCGCCGATTGCAGAATCGGCTGGACGCACCACAAAGCGATAACGACGGAATGGCTGCGCAGGTTCATGTATAAAACGGGGAAGAACGCGAACCACCTCGGAAAAGCATTCCTCGTCCTCCCAACATCCTCAGGCAGATAGGCCCATCCGGTCAACCTACTTAGGTAACCTTAGTAACCATTACCCTCCGCTTGGTAACCGTTACGCCTGGAGTGTCGGGTTCTCGGCAAAGGACTTCGGGGGAGACGGAGGCCTCGCAGACCGAGACCTCCGTTCCATCAGGAGAATTTGATCGGGGAGACTACCCTACCCGGCGTCGGGTGTGGAATGCAGGTAGGCCCGCATCATGCGCACTTCATCGTCTTTTTCGTCGAGGTTCCGCAGCAGAACGTCGCGCAGCGAAATGACGCCCCTCAGTTCTCGTCCCGTGCACACCAGCAAATGCCGGAACCCATGCCGCTTCATCAGCGTCATGCAAGTCTCCAGCGAGTCGTTCGGGGCCACGCTGAGCGGGTCTTCCGTCATCACCTGGCTCACTGCTGTGCGGGAAGCATCTTTGCCCTCAACCACCACCCGCGTCATCAGGTCGCGTTCGGA
This sequence comes from Acidobacteriaceae bacterium, assembly GCA_003168235.1. Classification (GTDB taxonomy): domain Bacteria; phylum Acidobacteriota; class Terriglobia; order Terriglobales; family Acidobacteriaceae; genus Acidiflorens. The sequence goes on along the minus strand of PMSZ01000214.1, from coordinate 3,651 downwards.
GAAGATGCCGACCGCTTGCCCTCCCCGCAGGACCGGGACGGCCCCGATGTTGTGCGCCACCATCAACCGGACCACTTCCAGGACGCTCTGATCAACTTCCGCTGAAATAACCACCTGATTCCTGAGCAGATCACTGATCAACATTCGCACCTCCCGTGATTCGCGCTTCCCGCGAGCTGCATTTCCCACTACTGCCGGAAAGCAAAACGCCGGTCAAAGGCGCCGAAAACTTCACCTGGACGAAGGAGCTAGACTGTTAGGCACAGCTCGCGGCGCAGTATATGTCGAAAGTCGTCACGAGGAAAGAAAAAAATCAACAGTGCAAAGGGTCGAAATACGTGGAGGCGAAACTTCAGGAGTCAAAACAGGAGTCGAAAGAAGACATTCGAGCGGCTCACGCTCTCTTTGTGGCAGAGCCTCGCTCGGTCGCCGATCGGTATTCTGCCTGGGCCGCTCCCACGGAAATTACGTATGACGCGCCGGCCAACGCTGCGGGAATCGCGCCCGTCTCGCGCGCCGTCACAATCAGGTTGTAATCTTCGCTGGCCCGAAGACGGCTGAATACCGGAGTCGCCTCTTGCGGCTCGACCAGCGCCAGATAGCGGAGAAACGTAAAGACATCCGCGGTAGGCTCCAATCCTGGAGCGACGAACGAAACCTCGACATCCTCGTGGTGAAAGTGCCATCCCAGCGACGCTGCCATCCGCACCGCGCGCTCATACGCAGCGGGCGCGAGAACTCCCGGCGCGGGGTTGTCGAACACGATGCGCAGCTTGCGCTCATCTTCGCGGCTGAATTCGCGTACTTTTAGCGCCCCCGTGCGGGCCGTCGCCTTCCAGTCCACATGGCGCGCAGAATCGTCGGGCATGTACTCGCGGATGCGGTAAAGATCGTACCCGCGCCCGCTGACAAAGGCTTCGAACTCGCCGGTCACCATGGGAAGAACTTCGAGGAACGGTTCGGTGGCGTCAACCTCCGGATAGACAATCAATTCGCGCGCCAGGTTGACGCGCCGCGTCTTCATCAGAAATGCAAATGGAAACCGCGTGGCCAGACCGAAGTTTTTCTCGGAATAGCGCCCGCGCGCCGGGAAACTTATTTCCAGGTCGGCGCGAAGTCTTTCCCCCGGAGCGAGAAAAGGAAAATAGATCGATTCTCGCAAGATCGGTTTCTCTGCCTCTTCGCGCACGCGCCGCAACCGCCTGTCCGGCAGCCGCACCCACTGCTTCTGCGGAGTCCGGCCGCGCGGCCAACCAAAGGTGTAAGCCTCCCAGCGCCAGTGTTCTTTGGTCTTGCGCTTGGCCGGAACCACCCGCACGGAAAACGACGGCAGCCACGAACTCGCGTTGCGCAGGAACATTCGCGCCAGCATCGGACGCCCGGCAAAAACATGCTCCGGCAAATGCACGTCGAGCGCGAGACTTCGCAGCACCAGCGCCGAAGCGATTCCGGAAACCAAGACTGCCGAGAGCAATGCCGAGACGACTACATAAAGAAGGTTGTTCCCGGTATTGATGGCGGCAATCCCGATCACCACGCTGATCAGGATGTAAATCATGCCCGCGCGCGTGACGTCGTAATCCATCGCCTCGCGCACCCGGTTCGCAACCACCCTCCGAGCCAGATAAGGGACCGTGGTCAGGCCGACGGCGGTCGCGAGCAATAAGGCTCCTGATGCAAGAATGATCGTTCCCCAGAGGTTGCCGGACTCGCCCAGCACCGTGGAAAATATCGCCGCTCCAAATGCCAGCGCTAGCCCCACGATCGCCAGCAGAAAGCGCATCCAGACCTGCGAAAGTCCCATCCGCGGAAAGCGGGTCGCGGCGGCGGGCCGGGAGCTGGGTTGCGTGTGTTCGGGGGTCACTTGAGTTCTCTGATGCTGATACCAGCATATGACGGCAGAGAGGTGAGTGGAAGTGACCGAAGACACTTTCACGGCAATGCAGGGTTAGCATTTAGAGGGAAAAGAAAATCCGGAGCGCAGCCGGTGGGCCGCGCCCCGGAAAGGGTTATTACTCGTTGGCTACGTAGGCCAGGAAAAATGCCGGCTGGTCGGTGTTCTCGTTGGTGGCGATGGCACCTTTCGCCCCGATTCGAGTTTGATCGCCGTAGAGGTAAAAGCCGCTCAGGGCGCCCGGTTCAACACTTTGCCCGACGCCGACGATTTTTTCATTGTTGGTGTCGAGGGTGAAATAGACCACGAAGTAGTAGTCGTCGAGGGTCGAGAGCGCCGCCTTCACCGTATCGAGCCGGATGATGCAGGGAGTGGTGGCGGTAGGCGCCCCGTTCGGACAAACCGACGCGCTGGTCAGGTCGATGCTCGGATCGGAACTGCCGCTGAGCGTGACCTTCGTGGCTTTGATCACTGCGTCGTTGCCGCGGAGAGTCGAGTACAGCACCATATTGCCGATGTCAGCCTCGGTTCCCCCGGTAAACCCGATGTAGAGCGCTGTGGAAGTCGAAGTCGCCCCCATCAGCGATGCCCCCGGAATCAGGACGAGTTCGGAATAGCCGTCCCATTGAGGATTTCCGCTGCTGGCAATGGTCCCCTGCCCTTCGGTCAGGTTAGCCAGAGTAGTTTCCGGACCTGGAGCTTGCGCAAAAGCACTCGCCGCCAGAACCAACATCATCAAAGCACATGTTGCGAGTTTGTTGAAAGTGTTCATTGGAAATCTCCATTATTTCGAAATTTGAGTACAGCGTTCTGGTACGTGTATCAATGACGCGCCACGATCAGATCGAGCAGGGCTCGTCCAAACCGGCGCCTAGTCATTCATGACGTACATGAGGTTGTAGGGTTGGCCAGCAAAACTCAGACTGCTCGGAATCGAACCGCCGACCCCCAGCGTGGTTTCATTGCCGGTGATGTACGTCCCCCTCAAGCTGCTCTGTCCGAAGCTGGGATCGGTGAGGCCAATGGCGCTATTGTTCGGATCGCTGGCGGTGAAATACACCACGAAGTAGTAATCGGATAGCGCCGAGAGCGTGAGTTTCACCGGATCAAGCCGCACGATGCACGGATTGACGGCGGAAATCTCGATGATTGGACAGACTGTGGCGCTGGCAAGGTCGATCGAGGGATTCGAGATGCCGCCGAGCGTGATCGGTGTCACCGTGCTGATGGTCGAGCTGCCTCGCGGAGTCGTGTACAGCACCATATTGCTGATGTCCGCCTCGGCGCCGGCTGTGAATCCGATGTAAAGAACCGTGTTGGTGTTGGTCACCGGTATGAGTCCCGCGCCGGGAATCAGGGCCAGGGTCGAATAACCGCTCCAGCTTCCGTTGCTGGTGACGGGACCGATGATGCCGCGTTCCAGATTTTCAGGCCCGGACGCCTTGGGTGGTTTTTGCGAGAAGCCGTAGAGCGATGCCGCCAACATCATGAGAGTCAGCGTGGCCAACTTATAGATTGTTTTCATTGGAAATCTCCGTTTATGCAAAATATGGATTCAGTTTTCAACTACGTGTAGTGCTGTTCGCCGTTGTCGAATCGCGCTGCGCGCGTCCAACCGGTCCCTAGTCGTTCATGACATACATCAGGAACACCGGTCCGCGATCACCCGTGCCGGGGACGGACTGACCGACGGTAAGCCTGGTATAGTCGGTGCCTCCGAAATAATTCCCCGACAGGCTGCTTTGCAAATTGCCCGG
>PMSZ01000445.1 GCA_003168235.1 Acidobacteriaceae bacterium | reverse complement strand
CTGGCCGAATCCGCCGCGGACCACGGTTTTTGAACGGGGCTGCCAGGCAAAGCCGAAGCGCGGAGCGATGCGCTTGAATTGGTTCGGATACTGCCCGGTGAGCGGGAAGAGCGGATTTTCGGCGGGCTGCGGATAAACCTGGAAGTCCTCGCGCAGGCCCATTTCGAGAGTGAGGGTCGGCAGGGCGCGGTAAGAATCCTGCACGTAGAAGCCATAGTAGGGGACGGCAAAAGAAAAAGTCGGGTTTCCGGCGGCCTGAGAAAAGGTGTTGTATTCGCCCAGGGCAAAAGCCTCGAGATTGGAAAACTCATAACTTCCGAGGGGCGAGCCGAACTCGACGGCTTCGTTGGGATCGGCGCCGCCGTCGTTGGTGTCGGCGTCCCAGGCGCGGCTGAAATCGAATCCGAATTGCAAGGTGTGCTTGCCGATGACGAAATCGACGCGATCGGAGAAGGAGTACTGTCTTTCGAAAACTCTTCCCAGAGAAAATGGAGCGTTGCCGAGAGTGAAGGCGGCGGGGCTATCCAAGATGATGGTGGGCGTGTTCGGCGCTAGGCCGGTGGGAATAGAGATTTCGTTATCCTGGGCGGTCGCGGCGTGGAATTCGTTGAGCAATCGGGAGGAGAACGTATGCGTCCATCCCAGGCTGGTTTGGAAGTCATGCACGTAAGCGTTAGCGAGGGTTTGCAGTCCATAGTTGCCGACGGTGGGATCGGTGATGACGCCTCCGGGCGAGTTGAAGCGGTTCACGTTGAAACTGAGGAAGAGGCCGTCGCGAGTGGTGGGCTGGTAATCCAGGCGAGGGGTGAGCACCCAATCATTGCGCTTTCTGGGCCGGATGCCGAGATTGGAATTCAGCGCGTTGATCACGTTCGACACTTGCTGCAGATAGACCGGATTGGTGTAGTCGGGCGCCGTGTCGCTGCCGGGGATGGGCAAGGGGCCGTTAGGCGCGGGGAGCGTCGTGCCGGCCGGAATGCCGAAGTTGGCGGTCAAGAAAGCCAGCAAGGTCGACGAGCTCGTGGCTAAAGCCGAGTTGATGACGGGGATGGGGTTGTTCCGCAGTTGCTGCTCGTAATCGAAGAAAAACCATAAGCGGTTGCGCTGGATAGGTCCGCCTACGGCGGCGCCGAATTGTTGCAAATCGTCTTCCGGTTTCGGATTGCCGGCGGCTTTGTCGAGAGCGTCGTTGGCTTCAAAGGCTGAATTCCGGTTGTAGTAGAAGGCGCTGCCGTGGAAGGCGTTGCTGCCGGAACGGGTCACGGCATTGACGAAGCCGACTGCACCGCCATAAACGGCCGAGTACGGGCTGACTGTGACCTGGAACTCCTGGATCGAATCTTCGCCGTAGAGATAGGGGATGCGGTAGCGGCCGAGAATGTCGGAGAAATAACTGTTGGTGGCGTTGCTGCCGTCGACGGTGAAGACGGTGGATCCGTTGCCGTTGGCGTAACCGGAGTCTTCTCCGCCCTGTTGGCCGGCGATGCTGACCAGGCCGGTGTCGCCGTCGTAGCTTGTATTGGGAGTCAGGGTTACGAAGTCGGTGTATTTTCGTCCGTTGAGCGGCAATTCGGAGATCAAGGAGCGATCGAGCACGGTGCTGGCGGAGGACTCCTCGGGGCGGAGCAAGGGTGTTGTCGCGGCGACTTGGATGGTATCGGCGCTGGCTCCGACCTGAAGGCTTATGTCCTGCATGGTTGCATTTCCCACTTGCACGCGCACTAAGGCTTGCACGTCACGAAAGCCTTTGAGACTGGCGGTGACGGAATAGGTTGCGGGCGTGACGACGGGAAAGCGGTAGAGTCCGGCGCGATTGGTTTCGGCGGTTTGTTCGACGCCGGTGGCGAGATTGCGCAAGACCAGCTCAGCCCGTGGAACGATCGCTCCGCTGGGATCGGTGACGCGACCGCCGAGCGAGCCAGTAAGGACGACATTCTGGGCGGAGAGCAGGGCGCAGCCGCTCAAGGCGAGCAAAAGGGCGCAGATCGGCAGGCGGCGGAGCATAGGAATTCCGGGCTGACTGGCGATCTGAAAAACAAAAGAGGGAGTGAGGGGACACCCATCTAGATTCATAACGTGTTCTCTTTCAAACCTAGACCGCGGCGATCTTCATTAGTGCTAAATCAGGTATCACTAACTCAAGTATCGCTAACTCAGCTCCTGCAAAGACAGATGCTGCTAAAACACAGGGCAGTAGTGATCGCTTGTTAATGGTATGTCACTCAAGCGAGAACGCCGTGAGAAAAAACAACTACCATCGGTAAGACGTGCGATTTTGCAAAACCCCTGTTCAAGTTGGTTGAGGAGGCACGAAATTTGTGGGCGCTCATTGACGCGGGGCATCTTAGACTTTAGAGTTTCCTGGTAATCGGCACGAGCGTTTTTTGCCGACTCAAGAATGGCTCCGCTTCATTCACCCTTCGAAGAGGTTCCCGCAGCCCGCCTCGGCCCGCTGGAGCGGCAGGTCCACCACGCGGTGTGGGCGCGAGGGACGGCCACCGTCCGTGAAGTGCTGGAAGATGGGACGATCTGGCAAAGCTACAACACAATCATGACGACGATGGACCGGCTGTTTCGCAAGGGTCTTTTCGGGCGCGTGCTGGAAGGGAAAGCGTTCCGCTACTCGGCGCGGTACAGCCCGGAAGAGCTGGAGCGAACGGCGGCGGTGAAAGGGATCCGGTACCTGCTGGAATCCGAGTACGCTGCGCTTCATCTTTCGTATTTTGTAGAGGCGGTGGGAGCGCAGGACGAGAAGCTGTTGGAGGAGTTACAGGCTCTGGTGGAACGCCAGCGCGCAGAATTGCGACTGAAGAAAGGGGAGCGCAAATGATGTTTGCGGCGCGAGGAGTCATTGTTTCGCTGGCATTTTTCGCGGTGGTTTACTGCACATTGTCGCCGGTGGTTGCGCTGGCGTGGTGGGCAGTGAGCCGGGTGCGCCGAGAGCGTACCGCTGGCTCGCCCGAGTTCCTCTTCGGGATGAGGATTCTTGCTTTCGCAGTTTCCGGCGTGGCGGCCGTGTTTTTCGCTTTCCCGTCGTTTTGGTTGATGGAGAGGGCGGCACTCGATGAGGATGCCGCAACCTTCGTCCTCGCCGGATGTGCACTGCTCATTTTGGGCGCGGGCCTGGTACGCGTTCTTGGCGCTCAGATAAGAACGATGCGTACGGTTCGGCAATGGATGGCGGAAACGCCGGAAGGTGACCGCGAAGCGGGAAGTGTAGCGCTGAGCGCCGCGAACGGCGCGCCTGCCCTGATTCTGGTTGGTATCGGGAGACCAAGAGTGATGGTCTCAGACATGGCGGCGGTGGTTCTCAGCCATGACGAGTTGCAAGTGGCGATCCGGCACGAGCTCGGGCACAAGCGCTCGCGGGACAACCTGAAGAAGGTTTTGATCAGCGCGACTCCGTTTCCTGGGATGAGCAGCCTCGAGAGCGCGTGGCGGGAGGCGGCCGAGTTGGCGGCGGACGATGCGGCCGTGGCGAGTCGTCAAGAGGCGCTCGATCTGGCGGCAGCATTGCTCAAGCTCTCGCGATCTTCATCGCCTGCGCAGTGGGCCGAGCCAGCGCTAGCGAGCGGGCTGATAAGTGGCTCGTCATCGATCCGCTCATCATCGATCAACTCGTTATCGATCAGCTTGCGCGTAGAGCGCCTGCTCGCGTGGCAGGGCGGTCGCCGCATTGCACGAGTCTGGCCGTGGGCACTTTCTGCCTTGGGCATCGTGATCGCGGGGATTGCCAGTCACTACGGAGCAACGCTG
>PMSZ01000259.1 GCA_003168235.1 Acidobacteriaceae bacterium | reverse complement strand
AGAGAACTACATCTGCATTGGAATCTTTCAATGCCTGAGACACGTCTTGTAACTTGACTTCGTGCTTCTTCACATAAAAGCCTTGCGTTTCTAGGCTGCTAATTGCTGAGTGGTATGCCTTTATCAAGCTATCGGTATAGGGTTCGTTCGTGGAATCGTTGTCGCGAACGATCAGGAATTGGCGCTTCTCATGGTCAACCGCATATTTCACCGCCCACTGCGCTTGTTCACTATTTATTGGGGACAATTGCAGAAGGGGAGCCGGGCTTTCACCATAGCAGGGTTGTTTGCACTGCCGGAGCAAATCATCGTCGGTTTGCACGGCTGCTATGAACGGGATTGGCGGCTGCTGCGTAAAGTATGTCGCCAATGAGTTCTCTGTAGGACCGCTATCGAAGTTTCCTATAACAAGCAGAGCGTTACCCTGATTAACTATGTACTGCGCCTTCGCAATCTCGTCATATTGGTTGGTCTGAGGATTGAAACTTAGCGGCAGCACATTGGGCATGACCTTCACGTCATGGAGCTCAAGCCCCTGGAATGCGTTTGAAATCTTTAACTTTTCTTCAGCCTTGGTATCAGTCAGGGGATCAGTGACAATGTATACATTGTACGCGGGAGCGGGCGAGCGATCGAAAGCTAGGGCGAAATACGCAGCTAACGGAACGCCTGCAACTATGCCGATGATTATGGCTGCTATAACTTCGGCTCTATGGTCTAGCCAGAGTAGCTGAACACGCGAGACTAACGCCTGTAAGGAGATCATGACACACTTCCGCCTTTCGCAGTTTGTGCCGTGCCAAGTCCACTTCTCCACCGGAAAGAATGTAGAGCAGCTAGACTCCCCCTCAGGCCCGTACATATATACCTATACCTCGAATTTGTCAATCGCTTGGTGACGACACGCTGAATATCGGGGTAGGTGGGACAATGCGAGAAAGAGATGTCCCGTTGGCTCCATCTGGATCGCAGGATGCCCTTGTCGTTGACAGCTCTCCTATTTTCTTCAGGATCCTCCTCATAGGTGATCGTTTCAAAAGGCGGATCTAATTTAGAAAGTACTGTCTATACAACGTATCCCGCTGCGCGGGGCGGAAGCCCGCATCACGAATGATGCGGCGCAACTCTTCTTCGGTGGTGCAGTTGGTTACGCCTGCGGCTCTTACAACATTTTCTTCAAGCATCACGGAGCCGACGTCGTTGCCGCCGAAGCGCAGGCCCATCTGGCAGACTTTTAATCCCTGCGTGACCCAGCTCGATTGCACGTTGAGGAAGTTTGAGAGATAGAGGCGCGAGATGGCCAGCGTCTTCAGATATTCGACGGCGGTGGCTTCGTCCCAGTGGCGGCCGCCGAGCGCGGTGTGCTGGGGCTGAAAACTCCAGGGGATGAATGCGGTAAAACCACCCGTCTCCTGCTGTAGATCGTAGAGGCACTGGAAGTGGTTGATGCGGTGTTCGATGGATTCGCCGACGCCAAACATCATGGTCGCGGTGGTCCGCATACCGAGCTGGTGCGCGGTGCGATGTACCAGCAGCCAGTCGGCGGTCAGACATTTCAGGCGCGCGATCTTGTAGCGGACTTCATCATCGAGAATTTCGGCCCCGCCGCCCGGAATGGAATCGAGTCCGGAGTCGCGCAACCGCGCAATCGTGTCCCGCACGCTGAGGTTGCTGTACTCGGCAATCGCCAAAATTTCCGAAGCCGAATAGCAGTGGAGATGAACTTTCGGGAAGCGCTGTTTGATGCCGCTCAACATCTTTTCATGCCAGTCGATCTTCAGGTCGGGATGTAACCCTCCCTGCATCAGCACGCCCGTGCCGCCAAGCTCGACGGTCTCGCGAATTTTCTCGTAGATGGTGTCGAAGTCGAGAATATAGCCCTCTTTCGCCGCCGGTCCTTTCAGCGGACGATAGAAGGCACAGAAGGTGCAATATTCCGTGCAGAAATTCGTGTAGTTGATGTTGCGGTCGATGATGTAGGTGACGGTTCCTTCAGGATGCAGCTTGCGGCGGACCGCATCTGCTTCCATACCGATCCCGATCAGATCATCGGAGCGAAACATCTCCAGAGCTTGCTGCTTGGTTAGAGCCATCCTTCTTACTCCCGGTTAATGCTAGTCACCGCTATTTTAGCTTGTCGAGGCCGTCGCCGCGAATTTAGGCCGTTCGTCGACGGGGTTGCACCTTCGGACGCACAGCCTTGGAAGCTTTCTGGCGGCGTTTGTACTCGTACAGGCCATAGAGTGCACCGAGCACCGACAGGCCGATTAGACCCAGAAGTATGGGCCAGTAATACAGGCCGAAAAATCTTACGATGTCTCGCCCGTAGTGGTAACCGAGGTAGGCGAGGATGGTGAACCGAACGCCGCGTCCCACGGCCAGAGCAGTGAGGAATTTTTTCGTTGGATACTGTAGGGCGCCGGCGGCTAAAAGCATGGGGACGATGGGAAATGGTGGCGGAAGTATGGCCGGGATCGCGACTGCAGCGAAGCCCCAGCGTTCAAAAATCGCGTAAACCTTCTTTACCTTCTTTTGCGAGAACCTCTTTTCCAGCGTTTCCTTTCCACCTTTGCGCGCCATGCGATAGGTGAGATAGCCGCCGAGGAGCGCTCCGGCCGTCGCCATAATCGTGTAATAGAACCAGGGCTCACGACGGTGGGCGGCGAGCAGAATGGTGACAATATCGGTGCTGCCCGGAAGAGGGATAACCGAGTTGTCGACGAGCCCGAGCAGAATCAAGCTGGGACCGCCGAGATGGATCAGCCATCGCAGGGCGCTCTTTTTCGAAGCGAGCAAGACAAGAGCCAGCACGGGCATCTTGCCTATTAAAGCAGGTTTTACGGCGAGCGATTTGTAATGTTAGGTAATCATTATGCTCCGACTGATTGCAATGTCGGGGCGTAACCTGCTGGGTTCCATGGCGCATCAAAGCTCGCAGAGCGTGATTCGGGACCCAAGAAAGAAGATTATGCTGTGATGGGCAGCGCGATGTGCTGCCGCAGGCGGAGCTTTGTCCTGCGGCGTGAAAACGCGCCAGTCGCTGGCTGATCGAATTTGAATCGGGAATAGGGAAAGGAAAAGGCTAGAGATATTCATGGCGTCCCAGTTGAAGCCTGGATTCGCAATTCTGGCATTGGCTACGTTCGGTTGGACGTCGTTCTGCCTGGGACAGAGTCTGCCACAAACGCCTGCGCCTGATTCCAAGCAAGTGGGCCCGGTTTCTGCCGGGGAGCAACCACCCGGGCAATTGCCGGGAAGTATCAGCGGAACGATTGTCGATCAGAGTGGAGCTGTTGTAGCCGGCGCCAGAGTAAGGCTCACGGGTGAGGATCAATTCCTGGGCCCGGAAGTGGTAACTGGTGACGATGGCCGATTCTCTTTTGCCAACGTCACGCCGGGGCCCTTCCGTCTTGCGATTAGCTCGGCGGGTTTCACTCCGCAGAAGTTTTCCGGAGTCCTGCATTCAGGAGAGAGCGAGACGCTCCCGCAGATTGCAATGAATGTTGCCGACGCACTCACCGAGGTGCAAGTAGGACTCTCGCGGGTCGAGGTGGCAGAAGAGCAGATCAAGGTTGAAGAGCAGCAGCGCGTGTTAGGCGTCATTCCTAACTTTTATGTCAGCTACAACCCCAATGCGGTTGCATTGACACCGAAGCAAAAGTTCAAACTTGCTTTTAGAACTGTGGTGGATCCATTCACCTTCGTAGTGGTGGGCGGGACTGCCGGAGTGGAGCAGTGGCAGAACCACTTCAGCGAATACGGACAAGGCGCTCAAGGTTACGGAAAGCGCTTCGGCGCCGGGTATGCCGATACTGTTTCGGGCACGTTCATCGGAGGGGCGATCTTGCCATCGCTCCTGAAACAGGACCCGCGATACTTCTACAAAGGAACCGGCAGCAAGGCGTCGCGGTTCTTGTATGCCCTCGCGAATTCGGTGATCTGCAAAGGCGACAATGGACGCTGGCAGCCAAATTACTCGAACATCCTCGGGAGCCTGGCGGCGGGTGGCATCTCGAATCTCTATTATCCGGCGCAAGATCGCAACGGGTTGGGTTTAACACTTGAAAACGGGGCGATTGGCGTCGGCACAACCGCCATTTCCAACCTGTTTCAGGAATTCATAATTCGAAGATTGACACCGAGTGTGCCGAACACCCCCGCCAAACCCTAAGATTGAGGAACCGCAATCAGACGAACCGAAGCGGCGGCGCTTGTGGCAGCGCGCCGGTTTCCGCACCCAGGCGGTAGTAAAGCTCAAGACCTTCAAGACAGGGAGGATCGAGATAATAATGGATGTTCTGCGTCAGGTAGAGGCGAACCAGTTCAGTCGTAAGCCCGAGACGGGGAGCCCACTCTTGTGCAATGGTTTCGAGGTTTCCCGGTAATAGGCCATGGTCGCGTGATTTCTTGAAGACCTCCGCGATCGCGAGACCGTTGCGTCCCTCAAGCGCTTGTTTGCGAATCGCCCAGAACGCGAATACGAATGATTTTCCGGTGCGCTTCTTCCATTCCTCCGCCAGGTCGAGGGTGAAATAGCGCGTGCGGTCGACCTGTAGCGCTGGGTCTCCGATGAGCAAGGCCGCGTCGCATGTGCCGAGCATGGCATCGAGGTCCGGAGCCATCGCTCGGTAATCGCGCGCTCCTCCCAGCCATTTTGCAAAAAGAATCTTGGCCAGGGCCACCGAAGTCATCGACGAAGTATCGAGCGCCACCGTGCGCACGCGGTTTGCCCATAGCTTTGCGGACGACGCAAGCTCTGCAGACAACGAAAGCTCTGCGGACAACGAACCGGCGTGGAGTTGGCTGTCTGACTCGCCCACTAGCAGGATTGAACGCACCGCTCGTCGCGCCGCAATCGCCACGTCGGGAAGGATGACCAGGTCAGGAACGGTTGCGTAAGCCGCGGCCGGAATGATGCCAATGTCGGCCGTCCCGGCACGCAAGGCCTCGGCGCAGGCCGAAGGGATGGTGTAGGAAATGTCGAAATTAAGGTCTGCACCCGCTCCGGCATGCTCAAAATCCCACATGAGAGGCGCTGTGTTCAGGTAGGAAATGGCCGAGATCTTTAACCGGCTCATCACTTTACGAATATACCAAAAGTGTTGTGCGCGCCATCCTTGACAGAGTTTTCCGCCTCAGGCTAGGGTCACGCGAGATGTCCAACGAGATTGCAACCCCCAACTTAGCCGTCGCTTCGTCGTCTTCAATTTCTGAACAGGCAACCTACTGGCTCGCACTCGCCTTGACTCCGGGATTGGGCCCCACCCGCATCAAGAAACTCATCGAACATTGCGGCAGTGCCGAGCGCGTCTTTCGCGCAACGCTGACGGAACTCGAAGCAATGGGAATGAGAGCGGTTTCCGCGCAATCGCTGGCCACGGGGAAATCGATGGAACTGGCGCGGCAGGAATGCATGAAGGCGGTGGAGGCTGGCGCAAGACTTATTTCGCTCGGCGATCCTGAATATCCGTTGCGGCTGAAAGAAATTTACGACCCACCGGTAATCTTGTTCGTGAAAGGAAGCGTCGAGGTTCTCTCGCAGCCGGGGATTGCGATGGTCGGAACGCGTCATCCCACGCCTTACGGCAGCGGCATGGCCGAACGTCTCTCGACCGACCTCGCCGCCCGTGGACTGGTCATCATCAGCGGCCTGGCACGCGGCATCGATACGTCGTCGCATCGCGGCGCGCTCGCGGCCAAGGGAAAAACGATCGCTGTACTCGGCACCGGAATTGACGTCATGTATCCGAAGGAAAATACGCGCCTCACCGAGCAGATGCTTGCACTGGGCGGCGCGCTGATCACTGAGTTTCCGGTTGGGACTTCGCCTGCTCCGCAAAATTTTCCCATCCGTAACCGCATCATCAGCGGCATGGCGGCAGGTGTATTGGTGGTGGAAGCCGCGGAATACAGTGGTACACGCATCACCTCGCGTTGCGCCCTCGAACAAAATCGCGATGTCTACGCCGTTCCGGGGAACGTGACCAACAAAAATGCCTGGGGACCCAACACGCTGATCAAGCAGGGCGCGAAGCTGGTTGCCACCTGGGAGGACGTGTGGGAAGAGCTGCCGACCGATGTGCAGGGGGCGCTCAGCGCGATGCAGAATGAATCTCCCGAGCCGGAAACCGCATCTCTATTCCCGGACGAAGCAAGCTCACCCCACGAGAAGAAGGTCCTCAAGCTGCTGAAGGCCGACGAATCCACGCACATCGATGAGCTGGTGGAATTGCTGGAAGCCGAAATGTCGTCGTCAGAAATCTTCGCCGCACTATTCGAACTCGAGCTGAATGGGAAAGTGCGGCAGTTGCCGGGAAGGAATTTTGTGAAGAGCTTCTAGAAGCAGTTGTCAGCTGTCAGCTATTAGTTTTCAGTGAAACCGAAGGGTCCGTGCAGAGTTTTCAGAATCTTCGAGTCTGGGAGAAGTCACATCGGCTTATGCTCGACGTTTACGCATCGAGCAAGGCTTTTCCTCGGGATGAGATCTTTGGTCTTACAAGTCAGATGAGACGGTCTTCGGCGTCGATTGGAATGAACATCGCAGAGGGCTGCTGTAGAAAAGGTGACGCGGAAATGGCTCGCTTTCTCCAGATGTCAATGGGGTCGGCAAGCGAGCTCGAGTACCAACTCCTGCTCGCTCATGACCTGGAATATTTCCGCAATCCAGCATACGAGCGTCTTACAGCGCAGGTGGTTGAAGTGAAAAAGATGTTGTCGTCACTGATGCAAAAAGTGAAAGGGGTTAACTGATAGCTGATAGCTGATAGCTGACAGCTGACTCCAATTCGTGCTAGCTTCAATTCCAATACCGCGAAACTGAGGAAACATTGTCCAAAGGTCTAGTCATTGTCGAATCGCCGGCCAAGGCGAAAACTATCCAGAAATATCTGGGCAAAGGATTCACGGTCGATGCTTCCTACGGTCACGTGAAAGATCTGCCCAAGAGCAGCCTCGGTGTCGATCTCGAAAACGACTTCGAAACCGAGTACGTCGTCATCCCAGGAAAAGAAAAAGTGCTGGCCAAGCTGAAGAAGCTGGCGCTTTCGGCCGACCATATCTATCTTGCGCCTGATCCGGACCGCGAAGGCGAAGCCATCGCCGCTCATCTTGCCGACGAACTTGGCGAACAGAACGGCAAGAAGCCCAAGAAGGGCAAGAAAAGCGCCAAGGCGAAAAACGACGACGTTGGCGACGGAGCCCGTATTCGCCGAGTGACTTTCAACGAGATCACGCAGCGGGCCGTGAAGGCTGCGTTCGAGCATCCGCGCGACATCGATAGGAATCTGGTTGACGCGCAGCAGACCCGCCGCGTGCTCGATCGCCTGGTGGGTTACCAGGTATCTCCTTTATTGTGGGACAAGGTGCGCCGCGGGCTTTCCGCTGGACGTGTGCAGACGGTTGCGCTGCGCTTGATTGTCGATCGCGAACGCGAAATCAAAGCCTTCGAGAAGAAAGAATACTGGACAATTGACGCCAATCTCGCCGCCGGCAAACCTCCGGCGTTCGATGCTCGTTTTCTGGGCAAGGGCGAAGAGAAGATCGAAGTTACGAACGGCGAGCAGGCGGAACAGATCCGCGCAGCGCTCGAAAAGGCCGATTGGGTTGTCCGCTCCGCCGAGAAAAAAGAGCGGCGCCGCAATGCCACGCCGCCGTTCACAACTAGCAAGTTGCAGCAGGATTCCTCGCGCAAGCTGCGCTTCAGCGT
>PMSZ01000263.1 GCA_003168235.1 Acidobacteriaceae bacterium | reverse complement strand
GCCTGGCGAGCGAAAGCTCCGGGCATGAAAACTACAGAAGGTCGCACGATCGCGGCGATTTTTGCCCACATGCACAACAATCGCCTGGTTTGGCTGAAGTGGTCGGCGCCTCATCTCAAATGCCCGGCGCCGCTCGATCCTGCGGGCTGCACGATCAAGCAAGCGGCCAGCGCCCTAAGAAAAAGCGACGCGGGCTGTTTGAAGATGCTCGAAGCGGCATTGTTAGAAAATCCGGATCGGCGAGTAACGAAATTTTCACGCGGCAGCTGGGCGCCAGATTGGCCGGCGGGGCCGACGATGTTTGCCTATATGTTCGCGCATGACGCTCATCACCGGGGCCAGATCATCGCCCTCGCTCATCAACTCGGCTATCGTCTGCCCGACGAGGCCGCTTATGGCATCTGGCACTGGGACAAGATTTGGAAAGAGCTGGGCTTCGCCCGCGGACCTCGATAAAGACAGGCATTAAGGCTTGGCAGCGCCCGGCCATCGTTAGCCGCGCAAGCCCTCCTGGTCCTCGGTTCTCACAACGGAGATCTGCGGATTGCGTGGGGAATAGCGAACCGTGATTCTTCGTCTCTTTCCAACAAAGTTCATGCTCGCTCGCTTTGTCCTCGCTCCGAGACCGCACCTGAAACTGCCCGGAGTAGAAATCTCCCTGGATGCTGTAGGAGTAAGACACGTCTGTCAGCCACGTACCATTATTTTCGAAGCTGGATGCGGACTCCACGTTGCCAAAGATGATGGGCCAATGGCGAGAGCTTCGCTTTCGAAGCCACAGAATGCTTGCCGAAGTGGCCGCGGTAGCAAACACGACAACATCTCGCGCCACCGCCGTCCACCCGATAGGATCATGAGGCATATAAGAACTCCGCAAACGCACAGCGCGTCACTTCTGACTCTTGTTCCCTTTCGGCCATCGCGCAATCACCACCGTTGAAATCCCTCCGCGCGGACGAAACTCACCTTTTACCTCCGCCCACACCGGCTTGGCCCAGCGCACAACATCCGCCAGAACCTGGTTCACGATGTTCTCCTGGAAGATGCCCAGATTTCGATACGACTGGAGATATTCCTTGAGCGATTTCAACTCCAAACACAGGCGAGCCGGCTCGTAGCGGATCACGATGTTGCCAAAATCCGGCAAGCCCGTCTTCGGACAGACCGAAGTAAATTCCGGATCATCCACGACAATCTCATATCCCGGAAACTGGTTCGGCCAGGTTTCAATTTCCGGAAAGCCGTGATCGAGCCCAGCGCTGGCATGCTCCGCCGTGTACTGGGGAGAAGCAGACCCTGGCGATTTTGAGCGCGTAGACTTTTTCATCTGGCTATTGTACCCACAGCCGGGACCGAGAACAGAAGGCAACACGGCCCGATCAAATCTTGCTGGCGATTCTCTTACTGGCAATTCTAAAGAGCGCGCTATCGCCATGAGACTCCTTGCTCATTTTGGAGCATTCCGCCACTGCCGTGCATCTAAAAAGGCAAGTCCCGATGCGCTCATTTGCGTGCATCCCCGCAGCACGTGGATGATACATTGAAGTTTGCGCGTTTCTTTGCATGCCATTGAATGGAAACAGTTCGGCGAGCCAGCCTTGGCGCTGGTGGTTAACGGCGCTCGCAATCTTCGTAGCGGTCATTGTACTGGCCGCCTTCGTGCACCGCGATGATTCGGTCCCAGTGCGAACCGCTGTGGTCGGGCAAGGCGCCATTCGCAGCCTGATTTCTACAAACGGAAAAATCGAGCCGGTCAACAACTTCGAGGCGCACGCTCCGGTTGCTGCGAGCGTGCGGCGCGTTCTGGTCAAGGAAGGCGATTCCGTCAAGACTGGGCAACTGCTGGTCGTTTTGGATGATGCCGACGCCCGCGCGCAATCGGCGCGCGCCGAAGCCCAGCTAAAGTCGGCGCAGGCTGACCTGAGCGCGTCGGAACGTGGAGGGACTCAGGAAGAGGTCTTGAGCCTCGACGCCCAGCTTTCGAAAGCCGGTGTCGATCGCGATTCGGCGCAGCGCAAACTGGATGCGCTCAAAAAACTGGAGCAGCAGGGTGCGGCCTCTGCTGGAGAAGTGCGGGAGGCGGAAAACGCTCTTGCCCAAGCCGACACGCAGCTCAAGTTTCTCCGTCAAAAGCAGACGAAGCGTTATTCGAACGCGGAGATCGCGCGCGTCGAGGCGCAGCGGGTGGAAGCCCGGGCCGCCTATGATGCCGCGCAGGATGTCCTGGGAAAATCCAACGTTCGCGCGCCATTTGACGGCATTGTGTACTCTCTGCCGGTGAAGCAAGGCGGCTTCGTCACCGCGGGAGATCTGCTATTGCAAGTCGCGGACCTGCGAAAAGTAGTGGTGCGCGCATTCGTTGACGAACCCGACGTGGCCCGGCTGGCTGTGGGAGATTCGATCCAGGTCACATGGGATGCTATCCCGGGCCGCGTCTGGCAAGCAACTCTCACCGCCATCCCGTCGACGGTGAAGTTGCGCGTTTCCCGTAACGTCGGCGAGACGACCAGCATCCTGGATAACAAGGACTTAAAACTGCTGCCGAACATCAATGTCGGCGTAACCATCGTCATCGCGGAACACGATAACGTGCTGGTGGTACCGCGCGAGGCAGTGCGAATGGATGACTCCCGGCCCTATGTTTTGCAGGTCGCGGGCCACGAACTTAAGCGCCGGAATGTGGAGACATCGCTCTCCAATCTCACGCAGATCGAAATCACAGCCGGGCTTTCCGCGAAAGACGTGGTGGCCATCAATTCGTTAAACGGAAAGCCGATCGGCGACGGAACCACCGTCCGATATTAGCTAGCTCTCTTGGCTGAACTTTGGATCAATTTCAAAATGATGACTCGCTTCTTCAAAATATTACCGGTTTCGCTTCTGCTGATTGCCTCGGCAGTCACGGCCTTTGCCGACTCTGCGCACGACATGCTCGCAGCCGGGCGCGTTGATGACGCGATCGCCGCGCTGAACGGGCGCCTCTTATCAGCCCCGTTGGATGCGGAATCCGCCAATCTACTCTGCCGCGCGTATTTTGCACTTGAGGACTGGAACCGCGCCGAGCCCGCGTGTAAAAAAGCGGCCGCGCTCGCTCCTAACAACAGCAGTTTTCATGTTTGGCTGGGGCGCGTGTATGGCGAAAAAGCGGACCGGGCAAATTTCCTCGTTGCTGCCGGTCTGGCGGGCAAGGTTCGCGGGGAATTTGAACGTGCCGTGCAACTGGATCCCATCGACGTGGATGCGCGGATCGACCTGGCTGAATACTATATCGAAGCTCCCAGCATGCTCGGCGGCGGAGAGCAGAAAGCCCGCGAGCAGGCGCAGTCGATCGCGGCGATGAATCCAGCGCGCGAGCACTGGGTCTACGGCCGCATTGCAGAACAAAAGAAAGATTATGCCGGCGCCGAACAGGAATATCGCCAATACGTCAGTCTCAGCCACGGCGCCTCGGACTCATGGCTTAGCCTCGCCTATCTTCTTCGCCGCGAGCGGCGCTTCGACGAAATGGAGCAGGCCCTCGTCAAGTTGAGCCAGTCGCCGATGCAGGACCCGAAGGTTTTGGTGGAAGCCGCCCAGATGCTTTACCGCTCCGACAGAAACTATCCCTTCGCGGCAGAACTTCTGCATCGCTATCTGGCCGCCGGTACGGTGGAAGCGGCGCCTGCTTTCAAGGCCCGCTACTTGTTAGGCTTGCTGCTCGAAAAGCAAGGAGACAAAGCGGGCGCCGCCGACCAGTACCGCGCTTCGTTGTCCCTGGCCCGGAACTTCGGCTTGGCTCAGCAAGCCCTTAACCGGGTCACGCCCTGAGCTGTGACGTTCAACGATCTGACATCCAACGATCTGCCCCCAATAACATCCCATGCTACTGCCCGACTCTGGTCTAGCGGCCTACAATTTGTTCATCGTGCCTGCGTGACTTGACCCATGTTTTTCCGATTCATTGATTTGCGATTCATTGATATGAGAACCATGAGGTTCATGAGAAACAAAGAGTAATCAGAAAAAGAGTAATTAGAAAAAGAGCAAAGAAGCAAAGGTGACGAGATGACGCTCCGATTGCCGCCGTGGTTGCACTCGACAACTCTGTCCGGTTCCCTTACCGCCGCATCGATATTGATATTAATATTGAGCGGCGCAACCCTCATCCCCGCAACGCTCAGCCACGCTGAAACTCTGCCTCTCGACCGCGCCGTCCGGCTGGCGCTCGCTCATGGCACGAGCTCGGCGATTGCCGCTGCCGACGTGCAGCGAAGCTTCGCTTCCTACCTCGAACTCCGCAACAACTACTTCCCGCAACTGATCGGCGGCTCGGGACTCGGCTACACCGTCGGATACCCGCTTTCGATCGAAGGCAGTCCGCCATCGCTGCTGAATGTGGTTGCGCAAAGCACCGTCTTTAGCCCATCAGGGATCCAGTTTCTGCACGCGGCCAAGGCAGACTGGCATGCTTCCGAGATTCAAAACAAGGACCAACGCAACGCCGTCATCCAGGATGTCGTTCTGACCTACGCCGAACTGGCGAAATGGGAAGCGCGACTTGTGCGCCTGCAGCAAGACGAGGCCGAGTCGCAAAAATTAGAGCGAGCGGTTGCCGAGCGCTTGCAGGCGGGCGTCGACAGCGCCGTGGACTTGAATAAAGCCAAGCTCGTCATCGCGCGCGTGCGCCTTCACCGCGCCGAGGCACACGGCTCCGCTGATGTTCTGCGGCGTCACCTCTCGACCCTGACCGGATTGCCCGCTTCTTCAATCGAGATCGATCCTGCCACCATTCCCGTATTGCCACCGGTCGCATTCGACGAAGATCTGCCGGAAAAAACCGCAGCATCGAGTCCCACCGTTAAGTTTGCCGAGCAGCATTCGCTGGCGGAATCGCTCCGCGCAACGGCCGAACACCGCGCTTTATTGCCATCGATCGATTTCTCGGCCCAGTATGCACGGTTCTCAACCTTCAACAATTACGAAGAGTACTTCCCCCGTTTTCAGAAAGACAATGCCACAATTGGCTTAGGCATTCGCGTCCCGTTATTCAATGCGAGCCAGCGCGCCCGCGCCGAAGCCGCCGATGCTGAAGCCCTCAAGGCAAAGAACCAGGCTGCGGCTACTCGCGATCAGGTGAGTGAGGAGACGCTTAAGCTGCAACGCGCCGCCGAGCAACTCGAAGCCGCCCGTGAAGTCGCGCAGTTGGAGTATCAACTGGCGGAGTCGGGCTTAGAAGCGGCTCAAACCAAGATCGACGCGCAAACCGGCACTCTGCACGAGTTGGCCGATGCCCGGACCCAGGCTGCCGAACGTTTTCTTCTTTTTCAGGATGCCGATTTCGCCTACCAGCGCGCCCGCCTGACTTTGTTGCGGGCGACGGGAGACTTGGAAAACTGGGCGCTTCCCGGCTCCGAGTCGTCGAGCGCCAATGCGCACGCCGCACCGTCGAAATGACGCATCCAACAAACCAGTGAATCGATGAGCCAGCCGCCACCCGATTCTCGCTCCTTAATGCTCAGAAACGACGTTCGACCGGCTTGTTTTGCGGCTTTGAAGTCCGCTAAGGCATACTTGGATAAAGGTTTCCACATTTTCGCCATTCGCGGCACGTACCTGCCCGGTAACTGAATGGTTAGCCGACACGCCCCTGCGCATACGGCTCAGGATGTTAAAATAGAGGCTCACATTATGCCCTTAAAAACACTGTTCTTGAATCCGCCTTCGTTTGAAAATTTCGATGGGGGCGCAGGTTCGCGCTGGCCCGCGACACGTGAAATCGAATCCTACTGGTACCCGGTTTGGCTCGCTTATCCGACCGGAATGCTCGAAGGCGCGCGCTTGCTCGACGCCCCGCCGCACCACATCACCGCGGAAGAAACCA
>PMSZ01000261.1 GCA_003168235.1 Acidobacteriaceae bacterium | reverse complement strand
GGGCTTGAACTCGAACAGTCGCCGATTTCGATGGAAGGCGTGACGGCGTCGGCAGATCTGGTCGAGTCGGGAGCGATTTCAGGGAAGATGCTGAAAGATCTTTACGACCTTGGCTTCGAGCGCGGCCAGGACTTCCCTGTTGTGTATGAAGCGGAGGGGCGTCCGGAGCAATCGCGCGATACGTCGGCGCTGGAGAAAATCGCGGATGAGTTGATCGCGGCGAATCCGAAGCAGGTGGAGCAATATCGCGCAGGCAAGAAGACGGTGCTCGGATTTTTTGTGGGACAGGTGATGAAGGCGTCGAAGGGGCAGGCTAATCCGCAGCTGGTGAATGAGGTTTTGATGAAGAAACTTGAGCAGTAATCAGTAATCAGTAGCCAGTTCCCAGTTCCCAGAAAACCTACTTTGCTGCTCCCAGATTCTTTAGGACTTCGTCGGCGTAATAATTTGTTATTTTGGCGTCGTCGCGGAGGCTTTCGTAATACGCGTTTTTCAGCAGCTGCTCGCGGCGGTCGCGCAATTGCTGGCGGATGGCCTGCTGCACGCGCGGATCGTTCAGGTCGCGCTGGCCGGCCGGTTCCTTCGCAATCAGCTTCACGATCATATAGGCAGCGGTCTGGTGGTTGGTCGGGTTGACGATGGGAATCACCGGCGTGTACTGGCCGGGTTTGAGCTTCATGACGGCATCGCGAGTCGCGGGGTCGGCATTCTTGAGCGCGGACTCGGGGGCCATCCCGAGATCGCCGCCGCTGTTGCTGGTCTCCGGGTCTTCGGAATAATTCATCGCCAGGGTAGCGAAGTCGTCGCCGCTATCGAGATGTTCGGAGATCATCTGGATTTTTTTGTGGGCCTCGGCGTCGCTCTGCGCCTTGCTGTTCTGCAGGTTATGCACCTGGGCGCTGGCCGTTCCTGAAACCATGATCTTGGCCAGATGGTACTGCGCTTCGATCAGGTTGAACTCGGCTTTGTGTTCGTTGTAATAGTTGGAAACGTCCTGATCGGTGATGTTAATGCGCGAAGTGATTTCCTTGTTCAATACCTTGTCTTGGGTGAGCGACCGACGCAGGTCACGCTTGAAGTCGTCGAGCGTTATTTTCTTGTCCTGAAGGTGCTTGTTGAATTCTTCGGCGGTATAGGGCGACTTGATTTCGTTCAGTCTGCGGTCGACTTCCTCGTCGGTTGCCAGCAAGCCGAGTTTCTCGGCACGCTGCATCAGGATTTCCGTCGAGACCAGTTCGTTCAGAATGCTCAGGCGCAGGCTCACGGCCTGCTCGCCTACAGGCTGCTGATCGGAACCGGCCGTCTGGTTGGCGTAATACTTGTCGACTTCGCTGCGATAGATCTTGCGGCCGTTGATCGACGCCATGACGTCGCCGCCGCTGGTGTTGCGGTTGCACGCGGCGAATCCGAGGAGCAAAAATGCTCCGGCTATGAACAAGGCGCCGCGCCCGAAGTGGTTACGATTTTTCAAGGTTTTCCTTCCTCCGACAACCGCCGACAATCAGGATCCGAGCGTCTTATTTTAATTACGTCCTATCTTCGTTCCGTCCCATCTTCATTCCGTGGCTCTTATCTTCATTGCTTGGTGGGCGCGGCCGGGGGAGCTTTGGCTTCCGGCGGCGCAGGCTTGTGCTCGGGCGGAGCAACGCCGGCATCTTTCAGCGCCTGATCGAGCGCGAGCCGTACTTCGTCGGCGGGCACGGCGCCATCCAGCTTTTGGCCATTGATATAAATCGTCGGGGTCGCGTCGATTCCGAGCGCTTCGCCTTCGCGGATCGAAGCGCGCACCGCTTTGTCGTCTTGCGCCTTCAAACATGCCTGCAGCACGGGAACGTCGAGTTTATGCTTTGCGCCTTGGAGATTGGCCAGGTTGTCGAGTTCGGTATTCTCGCGATCCTTGTCGCCGTTGATCGAGTGCTGGTTGGCATGAAGGTAGTCGGCATATTCCCAGTAGGCATCGCTGTTTTGCGCGGCCAGACAGTTCGCGTCGACCGCCGCGTGCAGAGACCAGGGATGAATTTCTTCGATCGGGTAATCCTTGTAAACGAAACGGACACGATCGCCATATTCGTTCAGGATTCCCGGGAAAAGCGTGGCATGCATGCGCGAACAGAAAGGGCACTCGAAATCGTCGAAGTTTACGACCGTGACCTTGGCGTCTTTGTTGCCGCGAGTCGGGCGTCCGGTGACGTCGATTTTTTTCATGGTCGCGATGTAGGGATCGGCGGTCAGGTCGAACTTGGTGAGGCGCAGCATGGTCTTGTGGTCGTGGGCGAGCAGGAAATCGATGTCCTGTTTCTTGCTTGGAGCTTCGATGGTTACGGTGAGCGCGTCATAGTTGGGAAATTCACTGGAGCGAAGGGGGCCGACGGTCACGGTCACGTCTGGCGGCAGAGAATAATGGTCTCGCACCTGGCGTTCTACCAAGCGAGCGATATCGGCGGAAGCGGGAGACGGCGCGGCGTTTGGCGACGAAGGATTCTGAGAAGGATTGGACTGGGCCGAGCAGCCCAGACAGATCAGCAACAGGACCAGGAACGCGCGGCGCACAATCATTAATCCAAACCACCTGAGCATGAGTAGGAAGTCTGATTATCTCATGAGGCAGACGCGGTAAGGTGCGTCCTAGGAGGTTGCGGAAGAACTCTTACAGGAGCCGTCAGCATGACCTCAGCGGCTGAAGCCGGATTCAAACAAGGCCTTTACCGCAGCGCTGAAGCGCTGCGCCACCCAAAAGCTGGGGCAAGTCAGAGTTTTTTCGCAACCTCCTAGGGAAACTTTCAGCTGTGGCCGCGCAACAATTCATCGGCTGTTAGCAGCTGGTTCATGGATCCGGAGCGGAATCCTTCCAGATCGAGGGTGACGAATTTGAAACCGAGCCCCTTGAAGAGCGCGGTGAATGCGGCGGCCATGGCGGGAGTCAGGGCGCGTGGCAGTTCCTCGGGCGAGACTTCAATGCGCACGGTTTCTCCGTGATGGCGCACGCGAAATTGCCGGAAGCCGAGGTCGCGCAGTGCATCTTCGCCGCGCTCGATCACGCTTAAGGCTTCGGGGGTAACCGCGCGGCCGTATTCGAGGCGCGAGGAAAGGCAGGCGGAGGCCGGCTTGTCCCACACCTGCAAGTTCGCGCGACGCGCGAGCTCGCGAATTTCAGTCTTGGTTAATCCGGCTTCGACGAGCGGAGCGAGCACATGGTGTTGGTGCGCGGCCTGTTGACCGGGGCGAAAATCGCCCTGATCGTCGGCGTTAACGCCGTAGGCGATGGCGTCGAACCCGTGCGCCTCACGGTAGCGTTCGAGCACGGTGAACAATTCGTCTTTGCAGTGGAAACAGCGCATGGAATCGTTGCGCTGGTAGGCGGGATTTTCCAGTTCCTGCGTTTCCACCACGGCGACGGGAATTTCGTGGTCGCGCGCGAAGGCGAGGGCCTCGTGAAGATGCGTGCGCGCCAAGCTCGCGGAGTCGGCGACGACGGCCAGCATTTGAGCACCGAGGGCTTGGTGCGCCATCCAGGCGAGAAAGGCCGAGTCGACGCCGCCGGAGTAGGCGACGATCAGACGGCCTCTTCGGGCGAGGAAATCCCGTAAACGGGCGGACTTTTCGTCGACGGTGGCTGCGGTCGGCATGAGCTTCATTATCTATTATGTGAGGCAGTTGTCAGTTGTCAGTTGCCAGTTGTCAGTTGCC
>PMSZ01000450.1 GCA_003168235.1 Acidobacteriaceae bacterium | reverse complement strand
CGGCAACTGATTGAGCAGTCCGCCAAGGCGTCTTCCAACGCCTCGGCTTCAGCGACGGCCGGGTTGCAGTAGGACTTCGCATTTCCGGCTTCTCCAACTTTTCCTCTTACGTCCATTTTCCCATCGGCAGAATGCCATCGAGGGCGTACCGGCTCGTCAGCGCGGCTGCTGCGGCAATCGCGAACGGATCAGGGATCCCACCTGGTTCCAAACCTTGGGGTCGCATTCGATTTCTGTGTGAAACTTCATGAAGACACGGTCGTACCACGGGTATTGCTGGCACTCGATGGGATTGGTTTTGTAGTCGAAGCGAAAATTGCCGAGGATCTGGGTACGGTTGGGATCGGCGGCTATGATTTGCGGTTCGCCGTGCACGAAGCCATTCGATTGATAAAAATTCGCGGCCGCCGCTACATTGGCGGGAATGACCTTATCGTTCTCGAACGACTTGGCGACGCTATCGACCTGAATGGTGAGCAGCACCGGAATGCCGTCTCCTCCCAGTTCGCGCGCCAGCGTGATCGCTTCGGAAGCTCCCCAGCTGTGTCCGTAGAGGATGATGCGGGCATTCTGCTTTTCCTCGGACGACAATCGGCCGTCGTGATTGGTATCGAGGAGGCGGAAGATTTCCGCGCGGGCGTCTTCGCGGTGGTGATTCTCAAAAATCTCAGTCTGCACGCCCACTGGATAGTCGTGGCGGAGATGCTCGGCGACCTGCACCGCGCTGTGGACGGTGGCATCGCGGCGGACAAATCCACCCACGAAGCCGATGACGATGACGGGCGGGGTTGTCGCCGCGTCAGATGCGGTGGTAGTGAGCGCGGAACTCGCCGGAATGGCGGTCGCGAGCAGGCAAGACATCAACGAAACGCTGCGGATTAGGACGCGAATATTGGGACCCACGACTCAGTTCATCATAACAATACAGGACGGCAGGTCAGCAGCCGAGAATCCTCCCGCGTCACCCTGCTCTGAGATGCTAATATCTGCGACATGACCGTGCGCGGCAGAGGGAAGGAAAAAGTTAAGAAAAAAGCGCAGAAAAAAGTCAAGAAAGTCACGCACACTTCGGGGAAGGCGGTCCGCGGGCGCAAGGGAGAACCGCACGCCGCCACAGAACTCGTCATTATCACCGGCATGAGCGGGTCGGGGAAGGCCTCGGCGCTGAAGGCCTTTGAGGACCTTGGGTATTACTGCGTGGACAATCTCCCAGTGGAACTGATTCCGCGCTTTGCCGAACTGGCGCTTCAATCGGGAGAAATTCCGCGGACGGCGCTAGTGGTGGATGTGCGGGAAGGATCGCAACTGGAAAAGCTGCCGGCGATCCTGAAGTCGGTGAAGCGGACGATCCCGACGCGGGTGATTTTTCTCGAAGCCAGCGATTCGGCGCTGCTGCGGCGCTACAGCGAGACGCGGCGGCCGCATCCGCTGGGAACGGGCACCACGGTGCGGGCTTCGCTCGGGGCCGAGCGCCGGCACTTGCGGTCGATTCGCAAGCTGGCCGACCTGGTGATCGACACTTCAAAGTTCAATGTTCATGAACTGCGGGCACACTTGACGGACCGCTTTCAGCAGCACTCCGGCAGCCAGCAAACCATACTGGTTTCGTGCGTGAGCTTTGGATACAAGCACGGCTTGCCGGACGACGCCGACCTGGTATTCGACGTGCGCTTTTTGCCCAACCCGCATTTTGTGCCGGAGTTTCGCGCGCTCACGGGCCGGCATCCGCGGGTTGCGAAATACATCCGATCGTTTCCACAGACGCAGGAATTTATCAATCGCATTTCTGAAATGCTGGTTTACCTGCTGCCGCACTACATTCGCGAGGGCAAGAGTTATCTGACCATCAGCTTCGGCTGCACGGGCGGGCAGCACCGCTCGGTGATGATCGCCGAAGATGTCAGCAAGCGGCTGCGCAAGGCGGGATATAAGGTTAAGGTGGTGCATCGGGACAGTCCGAAATAAAGAATTCGGCGCAGGTTCACGAGCGTTGGTTCGCTGAATCGCATGTAGAATTGATCCTTATACGCATGGCAACCCCTGCAGTGGCGGACGCGAAGAGCTCGGCAGCACCAGTAAATCTCCGTCCAATCTCCCGCCTGCTGCACTACGTACTGCCTTACTGGTGGCAGGTTCTGGCATCGGTCACGCTGATGGCTCTGGTGGGGCTTCTGGATGCGGGCCGAGTGCTGCTGATTGGTCCGATTTTTGACAGCGTCTTGAAGCCGGATTCCCAGGAAAAAACCATACCGCTATTCAAGTGGCCGGGCAGCGAGCGCTTTCTGAACCTCCAACAGCTGGTTCCATCCCACTTTCACAATCCATGGACGATGGTTGCCTTCGCGCTGGTGGCAGCCACGGTATTGAAAGGCATCTTCGACTACGTCGGAACTTTCCTGGTAAATTACGCCGGCTTTGGCATGATCACGGATTTGCGAGACGATCTGTATAACGCCATCCTGCGGAGTTCGGCGGCATTTTTTACAAAACACACCACTGGTACATTGCTCTCGACCATCGTCAACGATATCGAGAAGGTGCCNNGTGCTGGCAGAATTCCTGCAACAATTTTTCACCTTTCTGTTCACCGTAGCGGTGGTGGTTCTGCTTGGAGGGAAGCTGGCGTGGGTATTGCTGCTTTTCCTTCCCGTGATTTTGTACTCGTCAAGAAAAATCGGCCGGCAGGTACGCAGCACAACGCGGGGCGGGCAGGACAAACTGGCCGAGATCCAGAACATTCTGCACGAGACGATTACGGGCAACCGCATCGTCAAGGCGTTCGGCATGGAGAACTGGGAGGTGGGGCGCTTCCGCGCCGCCGCGCGACGGCTGTTCCGGGCGAACCTCCGGCTGGTCGCGGCGTTTGCCATCAGCTCTCCGCTGATGGATATTCTGGGTTCGATCGCCATTGCGCTATTAATACTGATGGGCAGGGACCAGATTAACCACCACGTCTTCACGGCGCCAACATTTCTGGCTTTCGTTGTAGCGGTGTTCAAGCTCTACGAGCCGGTGCGCAAGTTCGCGCAGTTCAATAACAATTTCCAGCAGGCCGTAGGAGCTTCGTCAGAGATTTTTCGTTTCATGGACATGGAAGACGAAGTGCGAGAGAAGCCCGGAGCGAAGCGGATGCCGAAGTTTGCCCGGAAGATCCGTTTTGTAGACGTGTCCTTTTCCTATTCCTATTCCGATTCCGATTCTAATGACAGCACCGACGACTCGCCGCTGGTGCTGCATGGCATCGACCTGGAAGTGAAAGCGGGCGAAGTGCTGGCAGTCGTGGGATCGAGCGGCGCCGGCAAGAGCACACTGGTGCATCTTATTCCACGCTTCTTTGACGTCAGCGGCGGCCGGATTTTGATTGATGACAGCGACGTGCGCGACGTAACGCTGGAGTCGTT
Organism: Acidobacteriaceae bacterium; assembly: GCA_003168235.1. GTDB lineage: Bacteria > Acidobacteriota > Terriglobia > Terriglobales > Acidobacteriaceae > Acidiflorens. Next base: position 9 of record PMSZ01000450.1, on the reverse strand, counting down.
GCGCTCGCA
>PMSZ01000117.1 GCA_003168235.1 Acidobacteriaceae bacterium | reverse complement strand
GCATCTCTCGTCGTCAACCGCGATCCCGAGCGTGGCCAGCTCAGTTCGTTGCAAGTCGGTTTGCAGGAGGTACTCAATCACGGGCGAGATGCCGCAATCGTGACGTTGGTTGACCGTCCTGCGGTCAAACCTGTGACCCTGCAAATTTTGCGCGTTGCGTTTTCGATGGCGGACCCGAACGTCTGGGCGATCGTGCCCGAATATTCTGGTCACCACGGGCATCCCTATCTCATCGGCCGCGAAATGATGTCAGCGTTTTTGCAAGAGCCGGCAACATCGAACGCGCGCGACATTGAACATGCACACCACAAGCATGTCCAATATGTAAGAGTCGACGATCCGCTGGTCGCTGTGAATATCAACACCCCGGAAGACTACGCAGATTTACAAGTCGTTCTCCAAGACTAGTAATACGCAGTGCGCCGTTGCCAGGGGCCCCCAATCATGTGATCGTCGACAGATGAGTGCTAAAGGGCAGAAGCTTTCCTTCGGGGTACCAACGAATTTCTGGAACCTATTCTCCGTCTTCAGCCGCGGGTCGCGGCATTTGGATTGTGACGGCCGAGAAAATGCGGCCGCCGGATTTATTTTCCCGACAGCACTCGGCAGCGTGGTTAGAGAGCCCGCCTGAGGGGTGCCAGTTACAATTGTCGTTCCATGTATTCTGCACAGTTACTCGATCATTTTCAGAACCCCCGAAATGCAGGGGAAATTTCCGATGCTGATGCCGTGGCGCAAATTGAGAACCCGGGTTGCGGAGACGTGCTGAGATTGACCCTGAAAGAAAACGCGGGCCGAATTACAGAAGTGAAATTCAAGGCCCGGGGATGCGTTGCAGCGATTGCGTGCGGTTCGGCCTTGACCGAATTGGCGACGGGCATGAGGCTGAACGAGGCTAGGAAGCTGCTGTGCGAGGACGTCAGCATTGCTGTCGGTGGCCTGCCTTCAGCCTCGAGTCATGCCGCGCAACTAGCAATCGATGCGCTGGGAGCAGCGCTGAGCCGCATCAAATCATGAACAATCTCGTATTTATTAGTATGTCTATATATATGATAGTCTATGGTCGCCCGCCGCTGAGCAAGATGCTGTCAGCCTGCGACACTCGGCAGGCCTTGGAAGTCTCGGGGCTTCCCAGCGCACAAAGGATTCCTTCATGCATATCGCTTCTAGGACGAAACTGGCCGCTCTCACCGTATTAGCAATCTTTGCCATCGCCATTTTGGCGTCGGGACAATCCTTAGAGGGCACGTTGGATGCGACCGTCACAGTGAACAATGTTTCAGTTCCATTTAGGATCGAAATCGACGGCACCGGAGCGGATGTGCATAGCTACTTCTTTAATGGGGACGACCGAGTCAACCCTTCAAACAGTGGAGCGTTTCAGAATGGCTCTCTGGTGTTGACTTTCGACAGTTACGCCACGAAGCTGGAAGCAACTTTCAAAGACGGAACCCTGATTGGAACATATGGCGGAAGTGCTGGAAATGCTCACGCGTTCCAAGCAAAGCGGCACGATCTATCCCCGACTGCAACCGGCGACCAACATGCACCGGATATTTCCGGGCTTTGGGAAATCCAGGTCAAGAGCCCAAAGAGCGAGTCAGCGTGGCACTTCGTCGTCAACCAGACGGGCGCGAAGATCGACGCAGCAATCCTACGAGTCGATGGCGACACGGGAACGCTCTCCGGCAACTTCAAGGATGGCAAGTTTATCCTCAGTCACTTCAAGGAGAGCGGCCGTTTTACGTGGAAGCGACCCCGCAATCCGACAGTAGCCTGCGATTGCAGATCGCCAGCTTTCATGACACACAAGACTTGGTAGCGCTGCGGCCGGCGGACGCACGAGCCAGAAATTTTGCTCCACCCGACGACCCAACGCAACCTACAAAAGTGAAGGATCCCCCCGAGCAGCTGCGGTTCAGCTTTCCGGATATGACGGGCAGAATCGTCTCCAGCACTGACGAACAATTCCGAGGCAAGGTGGTGTTAGTCAATGTCACCGGGAGCTGGTGCCCGAATTGCCACGACGAAGCCTCTTTTCTCGAAGAGCTCTACCGGAAGTTTCGAAAATTCTGTTTTCGATTGCGAACGCCAACCGCGCGGAGCTCTCACCGGCAGACTATGCAAAATTTAGCGCGCCGTTTGACAAGCGCTTCTTTGCAGCGACCGCCAACGCCAAGCTGAACTTCCTCCATTTGCACTGGGAGAATGAATATGTTGACCAGTTTGTCGACTTCCAGGCCCCGGTCGTCAACTGGTCCGTTCAGTCCAGCGGCGTGTCGGTCAGCACTGTGCGCAGCAGGTTTTCGCAGATGATTGCCACCGGAATCGATGAGAAGAATTACAAGGATCTCTCCTCGGAGCGGATCCGCAACCAATGGCAGACCGCCAGGAATGTGGCTGGCAGCAACTTCATCCTGACACCGGGATGCTCAGTTCCCAATTACAGCACCGACGAGGAACTGTCTCGACTTCCTCAGGCTGTCGGAGCGTGAGCACTGCGCAGCAATTAATGCGGCAGTTTCGGCCTCAGAACTCCGTAAGGCCAAGTTCCGCGATTACACGCAATATAAAAAGGGGCCCACTTTGCGGTAGGTTGTGATTGTTGGGATCACACTTACCGAAAGGAGCGCCGTCATGAAGCAAGAAAAGTATATTGGCATGGACGTTCACCAGGCAACGATCTCGGTTGCCGTCATGGAGAGCTCGGGGAAGCTGGTCATGGAATGCATTTTGGAGACGAAGGCAGCCACGATTCTAGAGTTCCTCGATGGGCTGCGCGGAAGTCTATCGGTGACCTTTGAAGAAGGAACTTCCGCCGCCTGGTTGCATGACCTGCTGAAACCTCACGTCACCCGTCTTCTGGTCTGCGATCCGCGAAAGAACGCGCTGCTGAAAGACGGCAGCAAGAGCGACCGGATCGATGCGCGCAAGCTGGCGGAGTTGTTACGCGGCAACCAACTCCATCCGGTGTACCACGGCGAGCACGGGGTGCGCACATTAAAGGAGTTGGCTCGCAGCTATCGAACGCTCACCCAAGATGTCAGCCGAGTCATGACTCGGATCAAAGCTCTCTACCGAAGCTGGGCCATTCCGTGTAGTGGTACGACCGTATATGCCCCGCGGTCTCGGGCAGAGTGGCTGGCCAAGATCCCGCAACCCGGGGTTCGCCTGCGGGCGGAACGGCTCTATCAGCAACTCGATCTGCTGCAACCGGTGCGACAAGAAGCGCGACGGGATGTGCTGAGCGAGAGTCGTAGGCATCCGGCGGTGAAGCTACTGCGCCAGATTCCTGCGATCGGTCCGATTCGCGCGGCCATGCTGGTGGCGTTACTGCAGACACCGCACCGTTTCCGTAGCAAGCGCCAGCTGTGGGCTTACAGTGGTTTCGCCATCGAGACGCACGACAGCGGCGAGTACCGCTACGTGCGGGGGAAGCTGCAACGAAACCGGGAGCGCATCACCGTGCGCGGCCTGAATGGCAACCATAATCATGATCTGAAGAATCTGTTCAAAGGCGCTGCTCTGTCTGCCAGTACTCGCCCTGGGCCGCTGTACGATTTCTATGTGACGCTGCTTGAAAAAGGGATGCGGCCCGACGATGGCGCGTCTCACCTTGGCCAGAAAGATTGCCGCGATCACCTTAACGATTTGGAAGAAAGGAGTAAGTTTCGACGCCAAACAATTGCATCGGCAAGCCGCTTGAGCGTCTCTGGTAGCAGGCCTTTCCATCTCCGGCGATTCTCTNNTATGCCTCCTCGGATAACCAGAAATAGCGATAGGCCACGAGCCTCCGATAGAACCATGGTTGGCATTCCAAGACCAGGTCCGCTTGCCAAGTTTCAAGACTCGATTGGCGTCGTCACCGCCGAAAGATGAACCCCACAGGAAGGGCAGACAAGCCAGGGCCAACTCCCTCGAGTGCCATCGGGGGGAACTTACAGACAGTGGGCTGGATCTCGAGACCAAAATCTTCTCACCTCCGGTCGAGGCAGAACTTTTTTCTTGACATCCCTTTTTATAGAACTCATTGACCCCCGTCGGCGAATGGGGTTGAGGGCTATCGGCCCGGTAGCAGCGGTACCGGTCCTATACCATTGACGTGGGGAAGAGTTTGGTGGCACGTCATCGGAGAATCATGGAGAATGGAATACGGCGCCATTCTCTGACGAGATGCCCAGAGAGATAAATTGTCTGAATAAGGACGATTAAGCTGACGATCACGATTTGCTGGTGGTAAGGAGCTATTCTCCAGCTGGAGAACTTGCTTGCCCATTGATTACGACGGAAGGCTAAGATCAGCCCTGGGGTCGGTCGGTTAAGCGGAGTGCCAGACAAGGATTTGAGCTGACATAGGACCATTGCGCGGCGCTCCAGCGATGAGCGATGTGCTGTTCCCGGACTGCATTGAGTTGGCTCTGACAGTCTGCCAGTGATAGTCGTCTTGCCCAGTGGAGCGAGTGAGCGGCGTTTGGAAATCCAGAAATGACAGAAGGCACAGTTTTTAGACTTCACCGGCTCGACGCGGCGCTTGGCGCCGAGATCCTCGACCTTGATCTATCACGACCTCTGGACGATGACACGTTCGCCGCGGTGCGACGTGCCTTCCTTGAAAACAACGGTCTGCTGGTGTTTCGCGCACAATCCATTACGCCCGAACAGCATATTGAGTTTAGCCGGCGCTTCGGGCCTTTGATGATTCACGTTCTGCGCCAATACTTGCTCCCGGGGCATCCGGAGACCCTTCGAGTATCCAACGTCATTGAGAATGGCGAGCCCATCGGGCTCGGGGACGCTGGCGCCATCTGGCATTCCGACCTCTCTTACACGCCCGAACCAAGCCTAGGTTCCCTGCTCCACGCCCTGGAGCTTCCGGCGGAGGGTGGCGATACGTCATTCGCCAATTTGTACGCTGCTTATGATGCTTTGCCCGCCGTGATCAAACAGCGAATCGAAGGAAAGCGCGCGATGCATTCGTATAACCACAGCTATGAGCGGTTCAGCGGATCGAAATGGCGGCCACCCCTCACCGAAAACCAAAAGAACGAAGTGCGCGAGGTCATACATCCTGTCGTGCGTATTCATCCGGAAACCGGCCGCAAGGCGCTGTTCGTGAACGAGGGCTTCACGTCGCGTATTCTCGACCTGCCTGACGCGGAAAGCCGGGAACTGCTCGAAGTCCTCTTCACCCATAGTACGAAAGCGTGTTTCGTTTACCGCCACCGCTGGCAAGATCACGACCTAGTTTTCTGGGACAATCGATGCACGATTCACCTGGCCCACGGCTGTCCGGAGCAATTTCGGCGACACCTGCATCGCACAACGGTGAAGGGTGATGCGCCCTATTAGAGTGGGGACGGCTCGCGGCATTTCTACCTAATGAGCACTGCTTACGGACTGCAATCCTCAGCAAGCAGCGCAAACCGTCCCATGTCCTTGACCCGCGTTGACCAGCATTCCAGGAACACTGCGATTCGCTCAATCCGTTCGAATTACAGCCGGTGGTCGGTGTGATGGCGGGAACAAAATCCCGAAAAACGGCCTGTCATTCTGCTCGAAAACCCGCTGCCGCGAGTCACATTAAGTCCTATACAATTGAGCGCCGTCAAAATACCCGGGGGTTTAACAATGGTCAACGTCGGTCTGTTCCTGGTCACCGAGGCTCCTACCCCAAGAATCACTCCTTCGCAAACTCAGGGTTATTTTGCTCTCCTCTCTTGCGGAGGGTTCGCCGCCTCCGAGCATGGTCCGCCGCCAACGGACACGCACGAGCAGCCCGAACCACTGTTATACCGGCACTGATCGTCCGGATGGTCGGGTCGGTCACATGTTGGATTGCCACATCCGGGAAATTTCGGAATCTTCATGCAGGCAGAATTTTGGGAAAATTTGTGCGATCGCTCCCACTCGGCGATTTCCGGAGCTTCGAATCGCAACTCTTCGTGACTCAGCACGTGAAGCTCAACCCCTTGGGGACCTGTCACCTCCTTCACGCCTCCGTTCACATCTAAGGAATATGGGCCTGAAATCGTGATTCGCGCGTCGCCCAACTTCGCCTTCCCTGGAACGAAGTTGATGGACACCGCGGTCTTGCCGTCCCCTGCTCTGGTGACCGAGATATCACCCGCTGTGACGATGGTTACACTTGTGCCACTCTCCGGTTTTAGCGTTTCCTGAGCTAGTGCGATGTTGACCATGAGTAGTATGCATGTACTGATTCTGAAACTCCATCTCAGCAGTGTTTTCATTAGACCCTTCCATATCCTGGAAAACTAGAGTGCAACGCGGCGGTTCTAGGAGAATAGATGACTTTGACTTTGAGTGACTTCCACGGGCGCAGAGCATTCCGCGTCGTCGTTAGCGACCTGATTGATCCTTGCGCTTACCGGATAGCACCGCATCAACCGAGCATCGTAGGGTTTCAGAAGTTCAGACACCACGCTCACATTTTTCATTCCGGGATCAAGCCATAAGTCGTATCCGTCTGGATCGAGGATGACGGGCATTCGATCATGTACCGGTGAAGTCACGGCATTCGCGTTCGTAGTCAGGATCGAACAAGATTTTATCCATTGCCCGCAGGGGTCTTTCCAGCGATCCCAGATTCCTGCGAATGCGAACAGGTTTCCGTCGCCGACTTCAAAACAATACGGCTGTTTTGCGTTCCCCTTCTTCTGCCACTCGTAGAAGCCGTCAGCAGGAATTATGCATCTGCGGGACTTCATCGCATCCCGGAACGCTGGCAATCTGGCCGCTGTCTCGAGTCTCGCGTTAATCATCTTGGCGGATGCGGACGAATCCTTCGACCATGATGGGATTAGACCCCAGCGTACGAGCGAAATTTCACGGACTGGCTCCTTCGAATTCTGACGGAGGATCGGGACGGGCTGAGTCGGAGCAATGTTGTAGCGAGGAGCCCAGTCTTCATCCCATGAGACGGTAGAGAAGTGCTCTTCGAGAATTTGCTTTCTTCGCGAGAGTCGATAGCGCCCGCACATGACCGCACATGATTCTAGAACGATTCCCCGCCGTTGTTTTGAAGATTGAATGAAAAAGTCTGCCCACCGTCAACCCGATAAAGCTTGTCTGTTTGGTTCGTCACTGTTGAGAACTGCTGTTATCCCCTCTCGAAACTAAGCGTAGCGATTAGATGCGGCGAGGTATTTTTGCCACTAGTTGGCACGCTCCGCCATAGGCTGAAGTTCACTTCAATCTCGTACTCAATGAACTCCCGTAGACGATCGCACTCATAAGGCGCTCTGCACGCTTTGCACCACATATTGCAAGTCGCCGCGCTGCAAGTCGCCGCGCTGCGGTTGACGGAAGAGGCGTAGGGTGGGATACCAGGGGCTATCCTCGCGCGCCCGGAGCCAGCGCCAGTCGGGTGCGCATGGCAGCACAACCCAAGTGGAAACGGCAAGCGCTCCGGCCAAATGCGCTGTGGAATTATCGATGGTGACCACCATGTCGACGGCCGCGATCTGCGCGGCGAAAATATCGATGTCTGAGAGCTGATCAACCGAGCGATCAATCAGGATGGGCGCACTTGCCGTCGCTGCCTGGTTTTCTAACCTGTCGTGATTGCCATACGGCCGGCTAATCCATCGGATGTCGGGTCGTGTGAACAGCGGAGCAAACACCGACAGGTCGATAGAGCGGGTACGGCCCGTTTTCCGGTTCTTTGTATGCCAAGCCAGCCCGATCAGCCGTCTTCCATTTGCATCTGCATAGCGGGCGCGAAACCGTTCCCGTTCTACCGGACCGGCAACGAGGTAGGGCGATGGGGTGGCGGAAAAAGCAGGGTAGGTTGCTCGGAAAAGGACTGGCAGACTGCCGCAGGGCAGGTGTGTGCGACGATATCCAGTTCAGGATCATGCCGCGGATCGTTTCCCAAATCGTCGCCAGAGGCTTGGCAGGAGACGACATCAATGCCGGGAAAGGAACGGGCGAAAAGGGGTTTGAGCCGTGCGTCGCAATCCAGCACGCAACGGTTGCCAGTGCGGATCACATCCGGGATAAGCCCCGCGAACATGATTTCGTCGCCGACTCCCTGCTCGCCCCAAATCAACAGACGCCCCGATGCCAGCTTTTCGCCGGTCCAGAGCGGTTGCGGATAGCTCGCATCGGCGTGCCGTGATCTTTCGATTGCCAGCGCCGTTCATAGTTGTGCAAGCCCAAGGTGAAGTCCCCGCTAAGCAGTTGGGCCAGAGACTCTCTGAAACCGGCGGGGACAGAGTCTGGCTGGAAAGCCAGCGCTATTCTGTACCTCACTAACGCATCCTCCACGTTGCCCAAGGCGCGGAGGGTGCAGCCCAAGTCGTAGTGGGCCTTGACATGGCTCGGCTGAAGGGCGAGTGCCCGCTCATAACATGCCACCGCTTGCTCCAGCTTGTCCTGGACCTGGAGAGTATTCCCCAAGCAATGATGCGCTTCGGCCAGATCCGGCTTGAGTGCCAGTGCATGCTCATAGCGTGCCTCTGCCTCGTCCAGCTTTTCCTGGGCTTGGAGCATGTTGCCAAGGTTGACGTGGACCTCGGCTAAGTTCGGGTTGAGAACCAGCGCTTGCTCATAACATGCTGCGGCTTCATCCAGCTTGCCTTGGGCCTGAAGCACGGTGCCCAGATTGGAATGATAGGAAGCCTGGTTTTCGTCGGCCGCAATTGCCTTGGGGATCATCACGACGGCAAGTTCATGACCCCCGGCCTGATATGCGATCATCCCGAGCAAATCAGGCTGTCGGTCTGATAGGGATCGATCGCCAGAATCTGCCGATAGATCCGCGCGGCTTCGGTCAGTTGCCCGGCTCGGTGGCGCTGAAGAGCATTCCCGAGCATGCCTTGAATGACCGGAGACGATCGTTGGCCTTGCGCGGCCGTTCGATCCTGCTGTTTCGCGAAGGCCGCGCCCGGTGAGAATTTTTCCGAATTGGTGTCACTCCGCATTTTTCACGGCAGGGAATTTGGCCTCACGCTTTGGGTAGTCCGATTCGATTAGAGCGGCTTAAGCGACAAAGATGCCCTGCACGGTTCTGAGGGCAATCTGCGTTCCACAACGGTGCACAAAAGTGAGGAATCCCTACCGGCCGATTCGTGGTCTTCCCACGGAGGGTGGTTCGGCTTGCGGCAATGACTGCCGAGATGACAATTTGCCAACTGGAAGCGGCTTTTCAACGATTGCCGTCAATGTTTTCCGCTTTACAACTCAAGTCCATTCCAGCCCGGATCGCGTCTCACGCGACGCACGGGGTGGGAGCGATGGTATTGGTAAATGTCATGCGGATCCCGTGCTTCGGCCGCAAGATGACCATCGGGCGAGCTTCGATTGCTTGACCCGGAGCCAACTGAAAATCGTATCTTCTGAGCAGATCGCTCAAAATCATAAGGATCTGCAGCATCGCGTAATTTCCGCCGATACAGCCTCGCGGTCCGGCTCCGAACGGAAGATACGCGAAGGGTGTGCGCAGCTTTTCGTTTGCTTTGGTGAAACGATCCGTTTCGAAGTTCTCAGGATTCTGCCAGTAGCGCGGAGCATGATGCGCACCGTACACATACACAATGACCATCGATCCGCGCGGTATGGCGACGTCGCCGACACGGTCGTCTGCCACAGCCATGCGGTCGACCATCCAAAATGGCGGGTAGAGGCGGAGCGCCTCCTGAATGACCTGGGTCGCAAATTCGCACTTGGCAACGTGGCCGTGGCTGAGGGGCGCTTCGCCGAGCACAGAGTCAAACTCCCGCCGTACCCTCTCGAGACAATCGGGACGCGAGCTCAAAAGATAAAAAAGCCACGATAGCGCATTCGACGATGTTTCATGTCCGGCAACCAGAAGTTGCATGCTCTCGCTCAGGATGAGCTCATCGCTCATGCCTTGGCCATCGCTGTAACGCGCATCCATCAAAGTTTGCAGCAGATCGTTGCCGGGTGGTTCGTTGCGGCGCTGCTTTATGTATTCGAGCAGAATGGCGTCGGCGCGCGTTCGCATGGCTTCATGTCTGCGCAGTTGGCCCGAGACGGCGAACCAGGGATTCAGATAGGGCTGAAGGGTTTGCCGGACAATGAATTCCTGGACGGTGCAGATGGTATGGCTGACAAGATCGATGTCTTCATCCTTCAACCGGGCGCCAAATAGCGATCGAGCCACCATCGCGAAGGTGATTTTCATGAGCTGGGGGTAAATATCCACGGGGCCGCGGCGGATCTGTATGTTGAAATCGCGCAGCGACTCGGCAAGGGAATCCTGCATGATGGAGGACAATGCATCGAGTTGTTTTCGATCGAAACCCGTCTGGATGAGACGGCGCTGCGCGCGCCAGGCTTCTCCGTGGGTCGTTAGCAGGCCTTTGCCCAGGAAGTGGCCCATTCGCTTCACTTGAATCTCGGATTTTTGGTAGTTCTCCGCATTGGTCTTTAGCACGTGCTGAATGACAGCGGGATCGACGGTAACCATCGCCTGCTTGAGACCACCTATACGGATCCGGAAGGTGTCGCCGAAGGTTTCGTTGTAGCGAGACAAAACCTGCACCGGATTGCGCGCCATGGCGCGAGAATCCGCAAAGCAGCGCAGTCGGGAAACAACGGGGACAGGCACAGGCATGGATGAGCTCAAGATCAGTTTTCATTCCCCAGTTGCTTCAAAAGTATCAGATGATGCTGGATTGC
>PMSZ01000533.1 GCA_003168235.1 Acidobacteriaceae bacterium | reverse complement strand
GCCGGCTAACTTTTGACAGACTTCGGACGACGACTAACTCCCCTGATGCACCAGCGACGCCTTGCTCGCGGCTTCAGAGGATAGCTGGTAACCGAGCGAAATCATGATGTGGCCCCAAGCTGCTTCGATTGCAGACACCGATTGCGGAGGGAGCACCGCTTTCCATCCCCCTGACGACGCCTTGCGGACGAAGGGCTTGTCCTGGCGCGTGTAGCGCGTCTGCACCCATTTATCGCCTTGCTTCTCTTCTAACTGACGCATGCGGTCAGCGGAACTCAATTCGGCCGCGCGAGCGAGACGTTCTGGAGTCGGCTCAATGCCCAGCAACTTCGCAACTTTGATCAGTTCCCGCGCCGGATCCGCAATCAGGTCTTCATAGCGCAAGATTACAAAACTATCCCGGTCGCCGCGCGTGCTCATCCAGCTGGTAACGTGGTCTCCCCAATTTCCCAGGCGGTCCCAGACTTTTCCTTCAATCCACGCGGGTAAAAAATCTTCAATGGGAACTCCATCGCCGACCGCCCGCTGCTTCATTTCCCAGTGATACTGCGAAATGGCAACGTCTCTGGGATCGCGAACGATGTAAATAACTTTTTTGTATCGCGGATCGAAAACTTCATGACTCTTCAGAATGCGTGGACCGGGCAAATTCCGGAGATAGTGGTCGCTGTGCTTGTACATGTCGGGAACCAGGCGCTCGACATTCAGGAACGTGACCGCTTCTTCGGTGTGCACCAGGTTGCCGACCAGAAAACGCGTCCAGGTATTGCCCGAGCGCGGGTACGAGGTCAGAAAAATATCTTCGGGGAAGATGGTGATGTCGCGCTCGATGCGGAGACGCCGCAGCAGCACGTCATTCACCCGCGACAAATGTTTCAGGCCTCTTTTCATCAACATCGAATCTTCTCCTTAGCCGCTCGTCCCCAGTCGCTCGTGTTCAGTCTGGCGTTCTTAGTCGGGCTGAGCATCCCCGCGCTGCGCGCGTTCTCCCTGTAACCAGCCGAGAAACTTCTGTTTGCGCGCGAACATGTTTCGCGCCTCGTTGCGCAGCGCGCCCACAATCTGATAGCGCGACTTCGTAAACCACGGCACGCGATGCGGAACACAACCATACTTCTCTTTGTACGTGCCCTCGCCTCCCCAATCATAAAGGGTTGCGCCGCGCTGCTTCCAGTAACGGAGGGCATACCAGTGGCACGCCTCGTTCGGACGCAAGTTTTGATGCGAGCGAAAACTGGCGTTACCCCAGAACTCGGCAATCTTGTTAAAACCCGGATAGATTCCGGTCGCAATGCACTTCCCTTCCCCATCCCGCGCGCGAATCAGCAGCACGTTGCCGCTCGGCTCCAGATGTTTCACCAGCGAACGCACGCGCTCCACGGAATAAGTCGGCACCAGCCCCTGCTTCGCGAAAACGTCTTTCAGTTGCTCGTAGTATTCGTCGGCAAACGCGAGGTCGTGCGCTTCTTCAATCTTCACGCCGCTTTTTTCCGCCTTGCGAATGCAGCGGCGGCACGCGCTTTCCATGCCGTTGAATAACTCGTCTTCAGATTTGGTCAGGTCCGTGCGATAAGAGCCGTAATATTCAGCCTTGAATCCCAGCGCCTCGCCATCTTCAAACGTAAGTTCCGGATCGGAGACTTCCAGGTGCAGGCACTTCAATTCGTCCCACGCAAATTTCTCCAGCGCTTCGAGCGCCGCGCGGCGCGAGGCCCCAGCTTTCAGATTGAAGCCAATGTAAGGAGTCGTCCATCCCGGAAACGAACTGCCCAGCACCTTCATGCCGAATTTTGAAACCACCAGCCCGCTAAAATATCCGGCGACGTCGCTCCCCTCGCGCACTTCGGCGAGGACGGGAGTGGCCCCCTGCGACTCCTCGATAAATTCGAGCCACGGACGCGTCTGAAAGACGGTGCGATCGGCAAAGCTGTCGAGCAGCTTCCAGTCCGCCGTTCTGAAATCAATTTGATGAAGCTTCATCCGTCTCCCAGCCTGCTTGATTGCCTGCAAATACCTTGGATTGGTGCAAGTTGCCTTCCATTGGACCCATTTCCGGGCTTCGGATAGCATTACAAGTTGTTTATTTACAATGACTTACATGACAACATACGAATTCGATCGAGCCCTGGCTTTGGCGAAGGTAAAAGTGGATAAAGTCCTTCCGCTCGAAGAAAAGCTTTGGGATGAATTAAGGCCCTTTCCATCCTATCGCAGCCGAGACCGGCCCGAAAAGGTTCCCGGCGGACAGCAACTTAAAGTCGGAAGAGTAATCCTGTTTGCCGTAATTCGCGATGAGTTCGTAAATCGCCGAGTATCCGGCTACACCGATCGCCCCAAAAAAGTACACTGCAAATTCCACGTAAACTGGTTGAGGTCGGCGGGCGTGTAGATGCGTTTGAGAGCGAGCGGCTCATCGCCTGCGCGCACCGGGCCGCAGGTTGTCAATGCGGCGGATTTGAATCCCGCTTCGCGCGTAATCTCCAGCGTTTGCTGCGACCACTGCGGATTCAGCGCCGGATGCGGATAAGAAAAATGATCGACCGGTGCGCCAATTTCTGCCTCAAGTCGTTGCTTGGAACCGGCGATCTCGGAGCGAGCCTCGTCCTGACTCACCTGCGCCACGTTGGGATGCGATAGCGTATGCGCTCCAATCGTATGGCCTGCTTTTTTCAGCGCACGAACCTGCTCCCAGGTCATCATGAATCCGTGGGGAGCGTAGTCGGGAGAACCAGCCGCCTCGACCTCCAATTGCTTTTCGACCTGGGCGATAAATTCCTGCTGCACGCTTCCCGTCAACCGCGCTCCGACTTCCCAAGCCGCGGTCAACGCCGCCTTACGCTGCTCCGGCGACCCGAGGCTATAAGAGCGATTCTCCGTAGCGTTCCCGTCCAGCTTCCTCCACTCCGGCTTCTTCGTGGTGTTAAAGGCGAAGCGGAGCCTACAGTACCAAGGTAATATTCCGTTTTCCACGGCATCGACCATAATATAAAAGGTCGCCGGGACGCCGTAACGGCGGAGAATTGGCAGCGCCACCTCGCAGTTGTCGGCAAAACCGTCATCGAAGGTGACGGCAACCGCCCGAGGCGGCAGCTTTCGGCCAGATTTGGCGAATTGGGCAACGTCTTCGACGGTGACTGGGGAGAAATTTCGAGCCAGGGTTTGCATGTGCGCCTCGAAGCTGGCCCGGTCGCGCGAAATGCCAAGGATGGGATCAGTGACCCGCGGGTCTTCGACGATGGAGTGGTACGACAGGATTACCGCGCTGGGTGCGAAAAGGCGGCTTGCCGCCCGGAGAATGTTGCTGCGGACAAGCGCTTTCTTGAACCAGCGCTTGGATTTCGATGCCAACACGCTCTACTCTCCCGGGCCGTCACGACGAATATTTGCCCATGATAGCATACGGTTTTCGGGGCTTTGGACAGCGGTTTTGAGCGGAGCGCGACTCTACGAGTACAACGGCATTTATTAAACCAGCACCATATATTGATCCGAAATATTGACATCAGAACGAGGGCCACGTGAGTTCTAAAGAGCAAGTGAATGAGCTGTTTACCCAGACCGTCGACGACTGGGCGCGCTTTTACGAAGACCCCAAACCAGCCAACCTTACCGCGCAGAATCTGGTCTCGCGGCGCCGCTTTGCCATCGAGATGATCGAAGCCCGGGTTCCCAAAGGTGGCAAGATTCTCGACGTAGGTTGCGGCACCGGGCATCTCGCCGCCGAGCTCGCCCGCCGCGGCTATGAAACCTGGGGCACGGATCTTTCTGAAGGCATGATCCAGTACGCCCGTGAGCACTACAACCCCGATCGCTTTCAGGCAGCCGATATCGAGAAGATTCCGTTCCCCGACAACACGTTCGACGGCATCGTCTGCCTCGGCGTCATGGAGTATCTCGGCTCCGACGACCCCGCGCTGCGCGAAATGCATCGCGTGCTGAAACCCGGCGGCCACGCGGTCATCACCACTCCCAGCAGCATTTGTCCTTTTTTCTATATGGATCGCGGTCTGGTTCGCGCCCGCTTCATGGCTCGTCCCGTGGTCGGAGCAGTGCGCCGCCTCTTCGGAGGTGAACTGCGTCCCGCGCAACCGTATCCCAAAGTGCAGCACCGCCGCTACCGCCGCGGTCCGTGGGTCGAACTCATGCGTTCCCACGGATTGGAACTCGAAGATTGGGTCTGCCATTCCTGGGGATGGTATGGCCTGGAACGCTTTTTCCCTCAGGGAGCGTTCTGCCGCGCCAGCGACCGCTTCGCCCGCGATGGCACGATTAATTGGATCTCCTCCGATCAGTTGTCGTGCGTGCGGGCGGTGAAATAACCTTCTTAGTTAGGCGCGGGAGCGAACGGGATTGCAGGATTGAGAGTCATCAAGGCTCTCACTGTCCTGTCAGGTCCCGGTACACCTTGAGCCACTGCCCCCGCACAACATCCCAGGTATATTTTTGCGACTCTTCGTATGCGTTCTTCGCCAACGCTGCGGCCAACGCTGGCTCGCGCAGCAATCGCATGACATTCGCGGCCAAGGCTTTTTCGTCGCCAACCGGTGAGAGCAAACCAGTGCGCTCGTTTTCGACCAGATAGGGCATGGATTCGGGCGAGGTCGTAACCACGGGCGTGCCAGCTCCGAAGGCCTCGATCACCGACACGGGCATGTTATCGAGCCACGAAGCATTAATAAAAATATCGGCGTCGTCGTAATACTTGCCGATCTGCTGGCGTGAAGCTACTCCGGCAAAGTTCACGCCAGTGAGTTTCAGGTCCGCGACCAACTGGCGCACCTGACCTTCGAGTAGACCGCCGCCGACCAGGTCGAGCCGCGCGCCGGGATATTCTTTTTTCACGTCCGCAAAAGCTTTCACCACCACGTCGACGCTGTAATACTCCGAGCAGCCGCGCGTGCACACCAGATGTGGACGCAGCGGATTGCGCTCGCGAAAACGGAACTGGGAAAGATCGACGAGGTTGGGCACGACGATGGCGCTCAATCCGAATTCGCGAATCNNAGCGACAACACGAATTTTCCCGAACGAAACCGTTGCAGATGATCGCGCGCTTCTCCGCTGCGGTAGTTGATGATCGTTTTCTTTCCGCGCAGTTTCGCGATCCACCACGCGGGCGCGGGCGCCAGTAGAAACGACCAGTAAGACGCAGAAAAGATGTGCGCAACGTCAACGTCCTTGAGTTGTCGCCACAAATGCCAACAGTAGAGCGGTTCACGCAAGAGCGTTCGCAGTCCGGGAACTCGCTCTGTCCACGCCAGCAAGTGCGGCAGCGGAGGATCGACGGCGATAAAGCTGACGTCAACATCGGGATCGTCCCGCCAAAGGCGCATGATCAGGTCGGCCTGGACGGCTTGTCCGCCCATGTAACGCAGGCTGGGGGCGACAATCGCGACTTTCACGCGTTTGTGCGCTAGATCCGAGTGCGCTTTGGGATTGGACGCGGCGTTCATGCCCTCGCCGCTCGCCGGCCTTTTCGTTCGAGAAGAGTCGTGTAGAGGTCCTCGTAGCGTTGCAGGATGCGGACGAGGCTGAAGTTTTCTTCCACAAACCGCCGGGCGTTCTCGCCCTGCTGCCGACGCAGGTTCGCGTCCGACAGAAGGCGGAGGACCGCGCGCGCGAATTCGCTTTCGTTTCGCGCGGCAACGAGGGCTCCCCGCTGATCGTTCGCAAGCGGGTCAACCAATTCGACATTGCCTCCAACGTTGTACGCAACCACGGGCAAACCGGCCGCCATCGATTCGAGAATTACGTTCGACAAGCTCTCCGAATCGGAGGTTAGAACCGCAACGTCGATGGAGGCGAGCACCGCCGAAATGTCGCGGCGATCGCCGAGAAAGATGACGCGCTCTGTGAGTCCGAGTTCAGCCGCTTGCCGCTCGATTTCCGGACGCAGCGGACCGTCGCCGGCAAGCACGAATTCCACCTCCGGCATGTGTTTGTGGATCTCGGCAGCGATGCGCAGAAACCCGGCGTGGTTCTTGTAGTGCGCGTTCATGCGCGCGATCATGCCGACGCGCAGAGTGGCGTCTGGACGCGGCGGCAACGCTGGTGGTACAGCTTCAAACGCCGCAGCCGGTAAGGCGTTCCCGATCAGCGCCAGCTTCTCGCGCGGCAATCCGGCGGCAGCGAGGCGGTCGGCCGCCGCTTGCGAGTTGCACACTACCGCATCGCACCAGCGAAAAGCGGCAGCCTGGGCGCGGAATTGGGCAGGAGTCATCAAGTCTCCAAGCTGGCGATGACTGCCGATAACGACGGGCACGCGCGCCAGCCTCGCCGCCGGAATCAGCGTGAGGTTAGCGTAAAAGTCGAAAGCGTGTGCAACTTGAACATTATTTTGCCGAAGATGGCGCCTGAGGTTGAGNNGCGACATTTTCGAGTTGATCGGCCAGAGGACCGCGCGGGTTCACGCATCCCAGGTGGGTTTGAAAATTGGATGGACTGAGATTTTGCGCCAGCGCGGCGAACTGACGCTCCGACCCGCCAGTTTCAAAGTTGTTGATCATCAGAAACAGGCTGATGGGCGGATCGGCGACACGGTTTGTGATTATGCTGGCAGCGTTCGTGGCGCCCACCCGGTCATCCTCCAACCGGGGCTGATGCTAACACGGGAGTGGCCGGCACTGTCCTGCGCGAGTCGGCAGTCACCGACAGCGAGAACACGCCCGCCGGCTTGACATATTTCTCGAGGAAGTTGCGGTGCCACAGTTCGAACATCAGCAGGCGCCATAGCCGTCCGGTCATGGTCTTGCCGCGCAGAAGGTGGTCGTCCATCAGCTTGCGGACACCGCTCGGCTGAAAGTATCCGCGCTCCAGCGTTCGCGGCTCGACCAGCACCATCAGCATGTCTTTGAGTTCGTTACGCATCCAGTGGACGAGCGGCAGCGAAAATCCCTGCTTCTGCCGGTACAACACTTCTCGCGGCACGCCCACGCGCTCGGCCAGTTTGCGGAGAATATATTTCTGCTGCTTCCCGCGCAGCTTCCACTCCGGGCCCAGGCTGGCGACATACTCGACAAAGACATGATCGAGAATCGGCACGCGCACCTCGAGCGAATTCAACATGCTCATGCGGTCGACCTTGGCAAGAATGTCGTCGACCATGTAGGTCTTGGTATCGACGTAAAGAATCTGACTGACCGGATCTTTCGCCGGTGCAGCCGCAAAACGGCGCCGCAGAACGTTCCCGGGGTCGTCGCTGCGAGCGAGAATCGCCCGAAAATCGTCCGACAGCAGCGGCATTTCGCGCTCGAAGGCCGGCAAGAACGAGAGACCATCCACGTAGCGCTCCTGCCACGGCAGCGAAATGTTGTAGCTGAATTTGCGGCCCTGCATGCTGTTGGGCAAGCGCGGAAATATCTGGTCGCGGTAGAGCTTGCGCGCCCAGCCGGGAATTTTCTCGAAGACCTGGCGATCGGCGTGGATGCGATAGCGATCGTAGCCGGCGAACATCTCGTCACCGCCGTCGCCGGATAGCGCGACCGTCACGTGATTCCGCGCCATCTGGGAAACGTAATAGGTGGGCAGCATGGAGGAATCACCGAACGGTTCTTCGAGCGATGAGGTCAGGTGTTCGACGGTCTGCACCACATCCGGCTCGAGAATCATCTCGTGATGATCGGTCTCGAACTTCTTCGCGACGATACGCGCGTAGTCGGCTTCGTTGAAATCGTCGTTCTTGAATCCGATGGAAAAAGTTTTGACCGGCCGCGAACTGGCGCGCGCCATGAGTCCGACCACAAGCGACGAGTCTGTGCCGCCGCTCAGAAACGCACCCAGCGGCACGTCGGAGATCAACCGCATCTTGGTCGCTTCAAACAGCCGGCTCTCCAGTTCTTCCAGGCACTCCTCTTCGCTTTTCGGCGTGTGCGTGCTGTATTGCGGAAGATCCCAATACTGGCGGACGCGGATTTCTCCGTTCTCGAATTCGAGCAGGTGTCCCGATGGCAGCTTATGAATGCCCTTAAAGGCTGTGATCGGCTCGGGAACGTATCCGTAGTAGAGATACTCGAGCAGCGCCTGCGAATTCACTTCGGCCAGTTCCGGCGCGACGGCCAGAATGCTTTTAATTTCCGATCCGAAATACAGGTTCCCGTTGTGCAGCGCGTAGTGGAGCGGTTTTTTGCCCAACCGGTCGCGCGCGAGAATCAGTTTGCGTTTCGTCTTGTCGTAGATAGCCAGGGCAAACATGCCGCGCAGCTTGGTGACGCAGTCGGCGCCCATCTCCTCATAGAGATGGATGATGACCTCGGTATCGGTCTTGGTGTAGAAGCGATGGCCGCGCCGTTCAAGCTCCGGCCGAAGCTCGGGAAAATTGTAGATCTCTCCGTTGAATACGATCCACGCGCTGCGGTCTTCGTTGAAGACTGGCTGGTGTCCGCCGGAAAGATCGATGATGGAGAGCCGCCGCATACCCAGACCCGCGCCATCGGCGACGTAGATACCCTCGTCATCCGGGCCACGGTACACAATCTGGTTGTTCATGTGGCGCACGAGAGCTTCGGTGATGTTGCTCTCCCGCGTCGCGCTGACAACTCCGGCGATCCCGCACATGGTCTCTTTATCCTTTCACCGCAACCGCAATCGGACCGGCTTTTTCCGTTGTGACCGGTAAATCCCTGAAACGCTTGAAGCGATAGTCGCGATACTCGCCCGGATCGCCGTCCCGGCCATCGCAGGCGGCGAGAGCGATATTCGCCATCTCGCGCGCGGTCACGAAATGCAGCGTCTCTTTTCTCTGCTCCGCTCCACTTACCAGTTCGTCAAGAAATTTGCGGAAGGGATTTCCAATGACCGCATCTTTCTGGTTCGGATCCATGCTGTGGCAATGCAGCTTGATGAAAAGCCAATCTGGACGGCCGTGGACGCGAATGTTGGCCCGTTTCCAGAGTTCCAGCCGCGCCAGGCTCATCGGGTTCACTCGAGTCACCGCGCCGCTTTCGAGTGCCGGCCGCAACAAACGCGCGCTACGGTCAAGATCGGTGAGCAGCGGCCCCTGCAAAATGAGAGGGAATATTTTCGGCGGCCGCCCCGCCTCAAGGTCGCTTCCCTTTCTGTGCGGCGCAGCCTGATCCAAGGGCAAACCACACTCGTACAGCGAATTGATTTTCGCCGTCTGCGCGGCATGCCAGGGACCGGTCGGCAGCGTGAAGTCCGCGTAACACCCCGTCTCGGCGAGAATGCTCATCTCCGAATCCACGCCACAATCGCGGCCTTCCCGGGAATTCGCCAAAGCAAAATTTCCATGCACAAAACAGAAACGCGGCTGCGTCTCGCCTTCTTCCGCCGCCAAACAGCGATGGCGAAACGCCAGCTTGTCGCGGAACTCCGTCAGCACCCGCCGTAAATTGTCGGCGGTATCGGCCGTCGGGTGGCCATGATGAAGGTGGACTTCAGTCTCTCCCCACCCGGAGTGGCAATGCTCGGCCAGTCGTTCGATCAAACCTTGGTTGTACTGCTCGGCGGGATAGAAATACGTGTGCACAAACGGGCGGCCGTCATGATCGCGCCACTGCTCGACTGCCTTCGGATATTCCCGCGCCCACCACTCCAACCGCCGCTCTTGCTCGGCGAGCGGCACTCGCTTATACCCATCCTGAGGATCGATGGCCGGCTCAAAATGGTCAGCCAGCGCGAAAATCAGGTGCACCGGCCGGCGCGCGCTGGACTGCAACCCGCGCCAGGTCGCAGCCGGCAGCACCTTTCTCGCATAGGCAAATTTCCTTTTGAGACTCATGGTCAACGAACTTCTTGTGCACAGCACAACTCACGCCCGCCCTGACCGCTAGGCTGGCTTCCGTCCTCGCACCGCGATGGCAAAATCCCCGATTCGCATGTCTTCCATTCCCATCGCCTCGTACCAGTGGAAGACCTGCTCGTAGGTGTGCTTCGATTGATACTTCGGCGAGTACCAATCAAACGTATCGAGCATTCTCGCTTCCGGCCGCTTCTGGCGATTGACGGGAAAAACGTGATGCACCAAACCAGCCGCTGGACGCCCCACGAGCGGAACTTTCTTCAAAACCTGTTGCGTGTTGTAGAGGACCGGCACCGCGACTTTCAGAATGCCGTGCAGAGTTTCAGGCTTCATTTTGTGGGTGTAGCGACGCCAGAAATCGCTGAAGCGATACCACTTATTGTATCCACTGTAGAGCCAGACAGCCAGAATGCCGCCGGGTTTCAGATACTTGCCCAGCGCCTTGACGGCAGCTTCGCAGTCAGGCGTGTGGTGCAGCACGCCCACGCTGTAGATCACGTCAAAGCTTTCCGGAGCAAACGGAAGGGAGAATACATCTGCCTGAAACGCGACGAAATCACGGTCCGCCAGGTTCTTCGCTGCGACTTCCGCCGCCGCGCTAAGGTCGATACCCACCACGCGCGCTCCCCAGCGGGTTGCGACTTCGGCGAAGCGTCCCATGCCGCAACCCACATCGAGGATGAGTTTGCCCGCAAGCTCTTCGGGCCGCAGCGCCGTCTTCATAATGAAGTTCTGCTCCGACTCGCGCACTTCATCGTGGTCGAGCTGCGTCTTCTGATAGCGGTGCCACTGGAAACCAAAACTCGCGGCGTAGTGTTGCGCATCGACAAAACGCGCGATCCCGTTGACGAAGGGATACGCGCGCTTGCACTCGGCACAGACGTATCCGCCACTGTCGTCACTATTGAGCTTCGAGCCGCAACTCAGACAACGCAAAATTGTCTGCAAGTCAGCGGACAGGGGAGACTGCAACTGGGCCTCCGTGATCGGCATAAACCTCCAGGAAATGGCGGCCTCTCTTCGGTGGCGGGGTCACCGGATTGGCGCCTTCTTTATCTTGTTCTTTAATCGTCTGCAACAGCGTTGCCGTAAATGCGACGGCAAAATACGGGAAATACTGGTACGCTTCCGGAGCGAACAGCGCTCCGACCACAAAGCCGACCAGCGAACTGGTCAACGCGCCGATAAAGAGCACGATGTCGGGAGCGAGATCGGTCCTCTTTCGCAGAACCTTCAGGTTCTGAAATGCTTTCCGGAAAAACAGCAGATAAATAACGAGTACGGGAATGCCACCTTCGGCGCCCACTTGCATGTACGTCATGTGCACGTCGTGCCAGATCAGCGAATACTTGGGAAAGTTCTGCACGCCAATGCCGAGGATGGGATAACTCTCCATGGCATCAATCGCGCGGCCCATCAGGAACATGCGGTCCTCGTAGCTTCCGTAGGCCGACTTTTCCGTGGTGCTGTTGCCGGACAAGGCTTCGAAGCGCGCGTAGAGTGTCCCGCCGGCGGTGACCATGACGAGGCCGCCGAGAAAAACGGTGGCCACAATCAGGTACATGCGCTTGCCTTTGATGGCGAAGTAGTAGAGAGTCACGCTAAATGAAATGACCAGGTCGATGAACCCGGCGCGGGATGCCGTCTCAAAAATCGCGACCAGCATGACCAGCATTCCGAGAAACCATGCGAACTTGACCACAGCACTCTTCGCCGTAACCAGAAAAGCCAGAGCGAACGGCAGCGACAATACGATGGCAAAAGCCAAATCGTTCGGGTTGGAATAAATGCCGCCGATCACACCTTCCAACCGTTCAACCCCGCGGCCCTTGATCAGCGCGGCGGCGCAAATCACGACCACTGAAACAGCCTGTACGAAGATGATTCTCCGCAAACGGTCGAACGTGGTAATCAGCAGGAAGACCAGTGCCCAGGCAATAAAAATCTTGGAAAAATCGAGCGTCCGGGAAACTGCGCCGCCCCTCCAGACGGGCGACAGGAAGCCTCCCAGCAGCAGCAGGCCGATCATGGTGATCAGAAGCCGGGCTTCCGTCGGAAGGTCTTTGAGCGTTCGCTTGGTTCTCCCTACGCTCTTGAACAATCCCCACATGGCGAGGATGGCGGTAATTTTGGCGAGTGGCAACAACACCAGGCCGGGAATCCAGTCTTCCGGACGCGCGCAGTAGACCACGAAAAAAGCGCTCAGCCAGAAAAACGCGCCCTTGGTCGGGTCGCCCTCCTGAGTGCCCGTGCGTCTTCCCGGTAGCAATTGCGCCGGTGCCAGGTTGCCGTTATCGCCAGTAGCCACAAATTCCTCGTTTTCTTTCTGTGTCTTTACTTACTGCGCCATATGCCGACTACGCGGAGCGCGCCGGGACTGCACCGGCGTTGCGAGATTTCTTTTCCGCCACGGACTGCAATACTTCGCTGAATCGTTGCCCGATCGCCGCCCAGTCATAGCGCGCGGTCGTCTCGGCAGCTGCCTTTTCGTAGCGTCCCCGCAAGCCGCGATCTCGCAATAGCATGATCACCGCCTGCGAAAACGCGCGCGCATCGTCCGCCAAAATAATGTCGCGGCCGTGATGTACATCCAGTCCTTCCGCGCCCACCGTCGTCGAAACCACCGCTTTCCCCGCGGCCATCGCTTCGTAGATCTTCAGCCGCGTTCCGCCGCCAATCCGCAACGGCACGATCACCACCGCCGATTCGCGCAAGTGCTCGATTACGGAAGGCACGCGTCCGGTTACTTCGATCGACTCCGAAGCCCACTTCTCGACGCGGCGCACGGGATTACGTCCCACGATGCGGAAGCGTGCCTCCGGCACTTCAGCTTTAATTGCGGGCCAGA
>PMSZ01000210.1:5628-10877 GCA_003168235.1 Acidobacteriaceae bacterium | reverse complement strand
TGGTGATGGTGAAGGTGCCGCCTTCCATTTCCTCGGCTGTGAGCTTGCGGTCTTTGGCTTTTTTTGACAACTGCGTCATCTCCGCTGCCAACTCAACGATGTTTTTCTTTTCGACGTCGCGAATCACTGGGACCAGCAGTCCGCGATCGGTGTCGACCGCGACGCCGATGTTGATGTACTGCTTGTAAATTATTTCTTCTTTCCCCATGTCGATCGAAGCATTGAATTGGGGGAAAACCTTCAGGGCTGAGGCACAGACTTTGAGCGCGATAGCGGTGACGGTCATCTTGCCGCCGGCTTCTTCGGCGCGCGGCGCAAACTTGGCGCGCAGCTGCTCGAGTTCGGTGATGTCGGCGCGATCCTGCTGGGTGACGTGTGGAATCGTGTTCCAGGCCTGGCGCAGGTGCTCGGCGGTTTTGCGGCGCACTCCACGGATGGAAACGCGTTCGGTTTTTCCCCACTTCGCGAAGTCGGGTAGCGCGGGTTCGGCGAAGGCGGGATGCGGGGCTTGTGCCGCGGCGGCGGCCATGAGCAGCGCTTTTTTGGCGCAGAGCTTCACGTCATCTTCGCTGATGCGGCCGCCGGGGCCGCTACCTGCGACGCTGTGAATGTCGACTCCGATTTCGCGCGCCAGACGACGTACATGCGGCGCGGCGGGCACGGGATCACGATGCTCAGTGCCGGCGACTTTGCCCAGTTGCTGCGGCATAGTGAAGGCCGGCGGCTGGGATTGCGGTGGATCGGGCGGCAGCGCCTGTTCTTCGGTCTTGCCCTCAGCGCGCAAAGCCATGTGGAAGGAGAGTCGAGCGCCGTGCTGCTCGGAGAGATGTTCGACCGGCTCGTGCTTGCTCGGCACTTCCGCTTGCGCGACGGCACCGCCTTCGAGAGTAAAGATCACTGCGCCAACTTTGACCTTCTGACCTTCTTTGACCTTGATGTCGCGGACGACCCCGCTCACGGTCGAAGGAACTTCGATGACGGCTTTGTCGGTTTCGAGTTCCATGACGGGCTGCCCTTCGGAAACGGCCGTGCCGGGGGCGATCAGCAAGCGCACCAGATCTCCGGAGTCGATGTTCTCGCCGAGCTCTGGCAACTTGAACTCGGTGGCCGCAGCGGCTGCGGGCTTGGCGCGGCGGTCGGCGTGAGGCGCGGGCGCTGGAGCCGGCTGCGGTGAGGCTGGTGGTGTTGGAGCAACGCTCGGTGGCGTGGCTGCGGCGGTTTTCGACACTGGTTTGGCAGCTTCCGCACCGCTGCCGTTTTCGACGGTGAAGATGACCTGGCCGACGCGCAGCTTGTCCCCTTCTTTTACGCGGACTTCGCCGATCGTGCCGGTGACCGATGACGGGACTTCGACGACAGCCTTGTCGGTTTCGAGCTCCATTACGGGCTCGCCTTCGGTGATGCTGGCTCCGGGCTTGATCATCAAGCGGACGAGGTCTCCGCTCTCGATTTTCTCGCCCAGCTCGGGCAGCTTAAATTCCGTGAACATTCTTTCGTTTTCCCTTGGTTTTTCTTGTCGGCCCATTAGTGGACGGAGACGCCCGTCGCTCCGCTAACTGGTGGCCGGATTGCGTTTTTCCGGATCGATGCCCAGATCGCGGATGGCCTTCTCCAGAAGCTTCGGACTGATGGCTTCCGCGCCTGTAGTCTTTTCGCCGGATTTTTCGCCCGCGAGCGCATGCAGCGTGGCGAGCACGATGTGCTTGGCATCGACTTCGAAAAAATCGCGCAACGATGCGCGATTCTCGCTGCGTCCGAAGCCGTCGGTGCCGAGCGAGACGAGCTTGCCCGGGACCCATTGCGCGATGCTCTCGGGCAACACCTTCATATAATCGGATGCGGCGACGAAGGGGCCGGATGCGCCCTGCAAAGTTTGAGTGACGTACGGCACTTTGGGTTTCTGGGTTGGGTGAAGCATGTTCCAGCGAGCGCAATCATTCGCCTCGCGATAAAGCTCCTTGTAACTGGTCACACTCCACACATCGACCGCGACGCCGAAGTCTTTTTCGAGGATGGCCTGCGCTTTGAGCACCTCGAACATGATGGTGCCGCTGCCGAGCAGCTGCGCTCGCAGCTTTGCATCTTTCTTTTCGGAAGTCTTGTAACGGTACAGGCCCTTGAGAATGCCCTCGCGAATGCCGGGATGGCTGGGCATTTCGGGCATGTGCAAGGGTTCGTTGGTGACGGTCAAGTAATAGAAGATGGATTCTCCATCGATGTACATGCGCTTGATGCCATCTTGAATGATGATGGCGATCTCGTAGGCGAATGCGGGATCGTAGGCAAGAAGGTTCGGCACCGAGAGAGCAAGAACGTGGCTGTGTCCATCCTGATGCTGCAGACCTTCGCCGGCGAGCGTGGTTCTTCCCGCCGTGCCGCCGAGGAGAAAACCGCGGCAGCGCATATCGGCCGCGGCCCAGATAAGGTCGCCGATGCGCTGCAATCCGAACATGGAGTAATAAATAAAGAAGGGGATGGTGTTGATGCCGTGGTTGGCGTAGGCGGTCCCGGCGGCGATGAACGAGCACATGGATCCGGCTTCGGTGATGCCCTCTTCGAGAATCTGGCCGTTTCTTGCCTCTTTGTAATAGAGGAGAGTATCCATATCGACCGGCTCGTAGAGCTGGCCGACGCTCGAATAGATGCCGACCTGGCGGAAGAGCGCCTCCATGCCGAAGGTACGCGCTTCGTCGGGAACGACGGGGACGATGAACTTTCCGACATCGGGATCACGCAGCAGTTTCGAAAGCATGCGCACGAACACCATCGTGGTCGAAGCTTCGCGACCCTCGGTGCCTTTGTAGAACTCCTCAAACAGAGCTTCTGGCACGGGCTTGAGGGGCGTGGCGCGGATTTTGCGCACGGGCATGTAGCCGCCGAGCTGCTTGCGGCGTTCCTGCATGTACTTGATTTCGGGGCTGTCATCGGCGGGACGATAGAAAGGCGCGTTGTGGAGTTCGCCGTCGGGAATGGGAATGCCGAAGCGCGAGCGGAACATGTGCAGCTCATCGTCATTCAGCTTCTTCTGCTGGTGGGTAATGTTCTTGCCTTCGCCGGCTTCGCCGAGTCCGTAGCCTTTGATGGTCTTGGCGAGAATAATGGTCGGCGCGCCGGTGTGCTCGACCGCCGCCTTATAGGCGGCATGCACTTTGATGGGATCGTGGCCGCCGAGGCGCATGCGGGCGAGTTGCTCATCCGAAAGGTGCTCGACCATTTTCAGCAGGCGCGGATCGGTGCCAAAAAAATTCTGGCGGAAATAGGCGCCGCTCTCGACGAAATATTTCTGATACTGTCCGTCGGTGATCTCGCCCATGCGGCGCACCAGCAGGCCATCGCGGTCGGCCTCAATTAACGGATCCCAATCGCCGCCCCAGATGACCTTGATGACATTCCATCCCGCGCCCCGGAAAATCGCTTCCAGCTCCTGAATGATCTTGCCGTTGCCGCGCACCGGTCCGTCGAGGCGCTGCAGGTTGCAGTTGACGACGAAAATCAGATTGTCGAGGCGTTCGCGCGAAGCGAGGGTAATGGAACCGAGCGCTTCCGGTTCGTCCATTTCTCCGTCGCCCAAAAACGCCCAGACCTTGCCTCCGCTCGAAGTTTTCAATCCGCGATTTTCGAGATACTTGATGAAGCGGGCGTGGTAAATCGCCTGAATCGGGCCGAGTCCCATGGAAACGGTGGGAAATTCCCAGAATTCGGGCATGAGCCAGGGATGGGGATAGGACGAGAGTCCGCCGCCCGGTTTCAATTCGCGGCGGAAGTTTTCCAATTTCTCGCGGGGGATGCGGCCCTCAAGAAATGCGCGGGAATAGATTCCGGGAGCGGCGTGTCCCTGAAAATAGACCACATCGCGGTCGCCCGATTCGTTGGCGGCATGAAAAAAGTGGTTGAACGCGACTTCGTAGAGGGTGGCCGCCGAAGCGAAGGTGGAGATATGGCCGCCGATGCCTTCCTGAAGTTTGTTGGCGCGGACGACCATGGCCATGGCGTTCCAGCGCACGAGGCTCTTGATGCGGCGCTCCATCTCCTGGCTGCCGGGGAACGGTGGTTGCTGCCGGGCAGCGATCGTATTCTGGTAAGGAGTGGTCGCCGTGAAGGGAAGGTTGACTCCCGCGGCACTGCGAGCATGCAGTGCCAGTTGCTGCAAAAGCCGTCCGGCGCGGTCCGGTCCGCCGCTTGAGAGCACATAATCAAGCGAGTCCAGCCACTCCCGCGTTTCCAGGACTTCGATTCCGTTCGTCTTCTGTTGCGTCTCAGGCACTTATGACCTCACGAAAAAATGCGATACCTCAATCATAAGCAATTGGGAGGAATTTTGCTGGAGGGAGTGCTTGGCCCTGGCACCGCTGCCCGCGCGTCACCATACTCGGTTAGTGCGAACTGGAGGCGGGAGGCGACTCAGGTTTTGCCGGATAGAGACGGTCAAACTCCGGTTCGTCGTGAAGAGGGATGAGGTCCGGATCACGCCGAGCCCACGCGGCGTCCTTGAACCCCGCTTCCCAGGATTTACGCAGGGCATCCAGGGCTTCTGGCTTTCTCTTCAGTTTGCAGTACAGACAAGCCGCATTGTAAAGAATAGAGGCTTCGTTGGCGCGCAAAGTGACCGCCAGGTTCAGTTCGCGCAAGGCGTCGTCCGATCGCCCCAGATACGCGTAGTCGCTGCCCAGCAAGATTCGCGCCCGGGCGTCTTCGGGCACTTGTTTGAGGTGGTTTTCCAGCGTCGCGATCTTGCGCTGGCGCACGTTGCCAAGCGCTTCTTCTTTGCCCATGGCCTTGAGACAGTTCAGGATGGGCACAAAAACGTTGTAATCCTCGCCGCTCGCGTCAATGGCAGTGTCCGCAAGGTCAACCACTTCCTGATAGCGGCCCGCCGCGAACAGGGCGCGGCACAGCAGGTAATGAGCGCCCTCGCAGTCGCGCTTGCGTTCAATGGCCTTCTTGGCCATGCGCACCGCTTCGTCATGCAGTTCGGCTGCGTAGAGCACCCAAGCCTGGCTTACCTGCACTTCGGGCAGTTCCCAGCGCAGAGCAACGGCCTTGCCTGAGGCCTCCCGCGCGCGTTCCACCCACACCTGATCGCGGCTGTAGTTGCAGAAAAACATTGCGCAGGCATTGGCGCTGGCCGCATAGGCAAGGGCGAAGCTGGAGTCGATGGCGACTGCGTTTTCGAACATCTGCAGGGCGAATTCGAGGTCCTGCCGCGTCTGGCGCCGCGCATAACGTTTGCCGCGCAGGTAGAGATCGTA
>PMSZ01000210.1:0-5614 GCA_003168235.1 Acidobacteriaceae bacterium | reverse complement strand
CGCTCCGACCACAGCGGAAAATCCGTTTGCGTATCGACGAGCTGCGCGCTGATGCGCAGCCGTGCGCCCGCCCGTCGCAACGTGCCGGTGAGCACATAGGCCGCACCCAGCTGCTGGCCCACCTGCGCTGGGGTCACCTGCTTGTCGCGGTAGGCAAGAACGGTGGGGCGCGAAAAGATGTTCAGTCCCCGAATTTTGGAGAGTTCGGTGATGACGTCCTCGGTGATCCCGTCCCGCAGGTACTCGTCCTCTTTGGCACCGCTTAGATTTTCAAAAAAGAGAACGGCTACGGATTTCTTCGTCGGCTTCTGCAAGCCGGAATCCGAATCGGCCTTCGCCCGCGCGCCACGTGCCCTGGACTCGAGGTCTCGCTTGAGGCGGTTGAGGTCGGTTTTCAGCTCGGTGGCCGTTTGACACCGTAGGTTTCGATCCTTCTCAAGGACCTTGTCCAGGATGCGCACTAAATCAGCGGGCAGCATGGGATTCAACTCCGCAGCCGACCTCGGTTCTCGGTTTAGGATGCCATCGAAAATCATGGCCGAGGTGTCTCCCTGAAACGGCAGCGTTCCCGTTGCCATCTGATAGAGCACCGTTCCGGTGGAAAACAGGTCTGAACGGGCGTCCACGAGCTGCCCGCGGGCCTGCTCCGGTGACATGTAAGAAACTGTACCGACGGCCGATCCCGGTGAAGTGAGTTCGTTGTTGAAGGCCCGGGTCTCCTCAGATTCAACCGATGCTCCGTGCGCAATTCCACCCGGGTTCATCTTCGCCAACCCAAAATCCAGGATCTTCACTTGTCCGCGTTCGGTAAGAAAGAGATTCGCCGGCTTAATGTCTCGGTGCACGATCCCCTTGGCGTGCGCCGATTCGAGGGCATCGGCGATCTGGATGCCCATGGGCAATAGCGCGTCCATTTCCATGGGCTGCCGGGTCATCTTTTGCGCCAGAGTCTCCCCTTCGAGCAGCTCCATGACGATGAAGTGCCGGCGTTCGTGTTGCTCAATCGCGTGGATGGTGCAGATGTTCGGGTGATTGAGAGAGGAGGCGGCGCGCGCCTCTCGCTGGAAGCGCTCGAGTAACTGGGTGTCCTGGCCCGTTTCAGGGGGAAGAAACTTCAGGGCCACGCGCCGGCCGAGTTGGGAGTCCTGGGCTTCATACACCACACCCATGCCACCCGAACCCAGTTTGCGGACAATCTTGTAATGCAGAAGAGACTGGCCGATGAGTGGATCCTGATTCATGTTGGCCGGTTGATGGTATCCGGCAGAGCGAGCGACGTCAAGGAAACGAGTGGGACCTTGTCTTCTGTCTCCTGCCTCTTCTCAGTATGACGCAGCATCTCTTCGAACTGCAGTCGGCGCATTGGAAGACGCCCGCGGCAGTTCGCCTACGGCTGACGGATGAGGGCTAAGAGCCTATTCACTCTAGCGTTACTGCCTTCACCAGATTGCGTGGCCGATCCACGTCTAGCCCGCGTTTGGCGGCGACATAATAGGCGAACAACTGGAGGGGAACGATCTCTAGAATCGGAGAAAGCAGTTCGGGAGCCTGAGGAATGAAGATCGTGTAATCGGCCAGTTCCGGTATGACGGCATCTCCCTCGGTCGCCAGCGCGATCACGGTTCCACCCTGCTTTTTGAAGCCCTGCATGTTGCTCACGTTTTTTTCGTAGCGGAGCACGGAGCCAGCGTCGTTCCGATCGCAGGTCGCGATCATGACCAACGGCAAGCGGAAATCGATGAGGGCGTTGGGGCCATGTTTGGCTTCTCCGGTGGGATAACCTTCGGCGTGGATGTAGGAAACTTCTTTCAGCTTGAGGGCGCCATCCATGGCGATGGGATAGTGGATGGCGCGGCCGAGAAACATGAAATCGTCCACGCGATAGTAAAGCTCGGCAAGTTGCTCAACCTGGTCGGAGGCAGAGAGAATGGTCTCGGTTTTTTCGGGCAGGGCGAGAAGTTCGGCGATGTAGCTTTGCGCAAGTTGCTGGGAAACGTTCTGCTTGATTTCGCCAAGGTAGAGCGCGAACAGAAACAGGCAGGCCATCTGGGCGGTGAACGCCTTGGTCGAGGCGATGCTGATCTCCGGGCCGGCGTCGGTGTAAATGAAACCGTCGGCTTCGCGGGCGACGGTGGAGCCTTCGACGTTGGTGATGGCGAGGGTACGCGATCCTTTTTGACGGGCTTCGCGCTGGGCAGCGGTGGTGTCGGCGGTTTCTCCGGACTGAGTAATAAAGACCGAGAGTTCGCCGTGCCCGATCATGGGATTGCGGTATTCGAACTCGCTGGCATAGTCGACGTCGACGGGAACGGCGGCGAGTTGCTGCATCATGTATTGGCCTGTCATGCCGGCATGACGGCTGGTACCGGAAGCTACAATGTTGATGCGCCGCAGAGAGCGCAGTTCATCGCGCGAGATGCGTATGTTGTCGAGGTGAACGCGTCCCTCGGTCAGCGAGACGCGCGGCTCGATCGTGCGGCGCAGAGCATCGGGCTGCTCGAAGATTTCGCGAACCAGATGATGAGGGAATTTGCGCGGTTCAGTCATTGCATCCTTAATAGTGTGCTGTTATACGGCAATAGTGTGCTGTTATACGGCCGTTGCTGCCTGGGGTCCCAGTTACCCCGGCTGCGAGCTCGGTTAGTGCGCGCATTCAATGCCACCGATGAAAGTTCGCAGCACTTCACCTTTCGGACTGAGAACGACGAAGTCTGCATCAGCTCCCGCGACGAGAGAGCCCTTGTTTGCGATCCGGGCAGCGCGCGCGGGATTTCTGGTCGCGGCGGCGACGGCCTGCGGCAGGCTCCACTCGGCAAAATCCGCAAGATTGCGCACGGCACGATCCAGGGTCAGAATGCTTCCGGCGAGTGTGCCGTTGGTTGTGCATTTGCCATCGTGGAGCTCCACTTGGAAAGATCCAAGGCGGTAAGGGCCGTCTGGCATGCCGGTCGCTGAAATAGCGTCGGTGATGAGAACGGTCTGCTCGGGGCCTTTGGCGTTGGCAACAAGCTTGACGATTGAGGGATCAAGATGAATGCCGTCGGCGATAAGGTCGGCGCTCAGGCGAGTATCGGTGAGCACCGCGGCCAGAATGCCCGGATCGCGATGACCCATAGAATCATGACCCATGGATTTTTGAACCATAGAATTTTGTCCCATGGAGTTATGACCGAGCGGCCGCATGGCGTTGAAGGTGTGGGTCGCGTGGCGAGCTCCGGCGGCGATGCCGCGTCTGGTTGCGGCAAGGTCGGCGTCGGAGTGACCGAGGCTCACGCATACGCCGCGCTGCGCCGCTTCGGCGATGACTTCGGGAGCGCGCTGCAATTCAGGAGCGATGGTCATGATGCTAATGCGTCCGCGCGCGGCCTGCCAGAACTGATCGAACCAGGCCAGCGTGGGAGCCAGCAAGTTTTCCGGGGGATGAGCGCCGCGACGAGCGTGGCTAATGAACGGGCCTTCGAGGTGGATTCCGAGCGGGAGAGCCCGGCCGCTGTCATCCTTATTATTGCGCTCGCGTTTAGTACGCTCGCGTTTTTCGATTGCATTCGCGAGTCGTTCCAACGCCCGCAAAGTTGTATCCATGGGCGCGGTGACGGTAGTAGGAAAGTAAGTTGTGACTCCATGGCGCGCAAGGAAGTTTTCGATCGCGGGCAGAGCGTCGGCGGTATCGTCCATGACGTCATATCCGGCGCTGCCGTGAATGTGGAGATCGACGTAACCGGGCGCGATGATGGAGTCGCCGAAATCGAGTAATGCGGTATTCGCGGGGAGTTGACGGCTGCTGCGAGGGGATATTTCAAGGATGAGTCCCTGGTCGACGAGCAGCAAAGGGTGGTCGTCGGCAGCGGGCGGAGTCAACAGCCTTGCGGCAGTAAAAGCCAGCATAGAAACGTTTTAATAGCGGCAAAGAAGACAACTATGACGAAGATTGTAGCAGTGTTCGCGGACATGCCGGGGAGAAGAAGCGGTCGCGTGGCAGAGTGCTATACTAGTTGAGTTCGAGTCGCCGCTGCGGTTCCTGTGGCGTCCGTCATCTGGCATCAGTCGGGGAGTGGCTCAGCCTGGTAGAGCACCTGGTTCGGGACCAGGGGGTCGGAGGTTCAAATCCTCTCTCCCCGACCAATCTTTTCAAGCACATAAACGGCGTTTCTGGTTTTTCGTCTACACCGCTGTAGTCGATTTTGTAGACGGTCAAAGCCACAGAGTTCAACGCGCGGACGATCCGTGTCGCTTCCGTCTTGTGGAGACTGCTACCCGCAGGCACATCGGATTTTGCCGGAGCGATTATAATCCGCCTGACGGCCGATCAGTCGGCCACGCGTTAAGAGCATGCGCAAGCCGCCGCCTGTCCTGTCACCGTGGGCCAGTTGTGTGCATGACTCCGAACTCTAGAACCAATCGAACCGAAGTCCCCTCGATCACGAATAATAGGAAATAAACCCCGCAAAGCTGAAGTTCTCAGATTGGCAACGCCCGCAGGGTAAAATACGAAGATGAATTCTGGATTTAGGCTTGACGAAATCGTGCGTTCAGACGCACTCGCAGACCTCCGAGAGTTTCGCAAGCACAATCCGCTGATTCAACAGGTTATTGAGGAGCCGCGAAACCGTCCTCAAATGGCGGGCAGAGTAAGTGTAAAGCCCCAAACATTGTTCCTCCCGCAAACAATGTTGACAGTCCAGCTAATCGCATTGCAAATAACCTCGCTGCCTATAACAATTGCTTTCACGGTGGAATGAATCCCAGTTGGGGAGATATCGCCGGTGCTGCCTGGAGCGCTGCCGTGAGCGCCGCTAAGAGCAATGGAATGCCCGATACTGGCGGAGACTTGAGCGGAGCAGAAAAAGGAGTATCCGTGGAAGCTACTTGTTATAACGCCTACCCGCTATCAGCGTTGTCTCCAAACTACGAGGGCATTTTCCCCCAGACCACTCCGCTCGTCGGTGGATTTGAGAACTGGTAAGCGAGGATGAAACATGAAGGATAAGAAAGTCGAGAGCAACACAGACTCAGGGCGACTGGTGTACCTTCTATGCGGAATGGCTCTTACTGTCCACTTGGCGTCTAACTACTTAGGCGCCCTTGTAGCCAGAAATCAACGGTCTATGGGATTTGTTTAACCCCGCTCACGTTGCACTTACTTTCCTGATCGTGATGGCGGGCACCTTGTTGAGCAGGGTACCTGTTAGTTCACTCTTTGCTTGCCGCTCCGGTGCTTGGGGCAAGCTAGCAAACGTCGCCCTAGGATCGCTGACAGGTTTGGTAGTAGCGATCTGTGCCGGTTTAGGCCGAAATTCAGACTCACCGTTCCAGTATGCCTTGCTATCCGATCCGCTATCGATAGTAGGCATCACGACAATTTTACTTTTGGTGCTTGGGTTGCCCGTCGCAGGTGAGGTGTTCTTCCGAGGTGTTCTTTTCCGCTCACTTTCAGAATATACGACGGCCCCTGCGGCTATGTTGGGAAGCTCCTTTATATGCGTCTGCCTTTGGCCATTATACAGTCCTACAATTCGTCTAGTCCTAGCGGCGTTGGCAGCTGGTTTGTTTTGCCGCACAAGGAGCTTGATGGCCCCGATCATTGCAAGTGTGGTGCTGAACTGTTTACTCCTCA
>PMSZ01000191.1 GCA_003168235.1 Acidobacteriaceae bacterium | reverse complement strand
GCATGAGCCTGGCTTCTGTCTCACGCTTGGAATCGAAGCTCTTGCTTCCCACCTACGAGCGCCAGCCCATTCTTTTTACGCGCGGACAAGGCGTGTATCTTTGGGATTCCGAGGGCAAGCGCTATCTCGATTTCTTGAGTGGAATCGGAGTCAACGCGCTCGGCCACAACCATCCTGCCGTGCAGAAGACGATCAAACGCCAGGCTGGCCGGCTGATTCACATTTCCAATCTTTTCTTCCATGAATATCAGGCAGAGCTGGCGCGCCTGCTTACGGAAATCTCCGGGCTCGACCGCGCTTTTTTCTGCAATAGCGGCACCGAGGCTTGGGAAGGAGCGCTCAAACTCGCGCGCGCATTCGCGCGCATGAACGATAAGAATGATGGCAGCAAGAACGGTCACACTTCCGGACCCAAGGCCGGCGCAAAGACGCGCATTCTGGCGATGGAGAATTCCTTTCACGGGCGCACGTTCGGCTCGTTAGCCACCACCGGTCAGCCTAAGTATCAAGCTCCGTTCATTCCTCTCGTGCCGGGCGTTGAGTTCGTCAAGTTCAACGACCCGGACGATCTGCGACAAAAATTTGATGCGACCGTCTGCGCCGTGTGCATCGAGACCATTCAGGGAGAAGGTGGAATCTGCCCGGTGAGCCGGGAGTTTCTGGAACTCGCCTCGCACTTGACCAGACAAAGCGGCGCTCTGCTCCTGCTCGACGAAATTCAATGCGGTCTCGGACGGACCGGACGGCACTTTGCCTATCAGCACTACGATGTGCTTCCGGATGTGGTCACGGTTGCCAAGCCGCTGGCTTGCGGTTTGCCCCTCGGCGCGATTCTCACCACCGAACGGGTTGCCAGCTGCATGCATCCCGGCATGCACGGGACGACTTTTGGCGGAGGTCCGCTGACCTGTGCCGTCGCGATAGAGTTTTTACATGAGGAGAAAAAGCTGCTAGAGCATGTCGGCGCGCTCGGCAAATATTTTCGCGCCGCACTCGAAGGACTCGACAAGATCCATAAATCGATCCAGGATGTCCGCGGCGCAGGCCTGATGCAGGCCGTTGAATTGGACTCATCCGAGCTGGCCAAAGCGGTTGCCAAAGAGCTGTTGCAGAAAGGAATCATCATCAATCGCACGCACGAAACCGTACTGCGTTTTCTGCCGTCCTACATCATTGAGAAGAAGCACGTCGATCAACTGGTCAAGGCCCTGGACGCGGCATTAGCCAAACACGCGGAATCCGGGCGTCCTGAAGCGGCGCTTCCGAAAAGGAAAAACGCAACCACGCTGGAGGTAGCTCATGCGCGTGCGTGAAGCGGTTCTTCCCGATGCCGAGCAGATTCATACGCTGATTTCGGCCTACTCCGGTGACGGCACTCTCTTGCCACGTTCGCTCGCGGAAATCTGCGAGAACGTCCGCGACTTCGTCGTCCTCCAAGACGAGGGTCGCATCATCGGATGTGGCGCTCTCCATCTCTACGGCGTGCATCTCGCCGAGATCCGTTCGATTACCGTCGATCCCGCCAGCCAAAGCGTAGGCGGAGGAAGGCGCCTGGTGAAAGCGCTTCTAGCGCAGGCGGAAAAACATAAAGTCAGTTGCGTGTGCCTTTTCACGCGCATCCCGGAATTCTTTTCGCGCATGGGATTTTCAGTCGCGAACCACCAGGATCTGCCGGATAAGATCCATAAGGATTGTTATCAATGTCCCCGGCTCTACCGCTGTGACGAAGTCGCGATGGTCCGCGGAGAGTTGCCCACATTTGCCATTCTGCCGCCCCCCACAAACTGGCTGAAGATTCACGCATGATCTCGCTGCGCCGCTCTCCAGAGAAAGTTCGTCTGCCGCTGGGTTTTTCTTTTTCGGCCGTGCCGGCCGGTATTAAAGTCAGTGGAATGCCAGACCTGGCGCTGGCAGAGGCCGCCGAGGGTGCAACCGCAGCGGCGTTATTCACGCAGAACCGCGTGGTAGCCGCTCCCGTGGAGGTCGGCCGCGCTGGTCTGCTTTCTTCGCGCTACCGTGTTCGAGCTGTCCTCGTGAACTCCGGAAATGCCAACTGCGCCACCGGACGCGTCGGCATTCAGGCCTGTCAACAGATTTGCCGTGAAACGGCGACCGCGCTCGGAGCGTCCGCCAATGAAATATTTCCATCCTCGACCGGCATCATCGGCGTGCCGCTTTCGCCCGAAAAAATCACGGTCCAGTTGCCCAAGCTCATCGCCGCGAGATCGGCCAACCAGCGCGGCGTTCTCGCCTTCGCCCATGCCATCATGACCACCGATACACGGGCGAAAATCGCATCCGCGCGCTTCCGCGCCGGGGCCGGTAATGTCACCATGCTGGGAATCGCGAAGGGTGCAGGCATGATCCACCCGCAGCTTGCGACCATGCTCGTATATTTGTTTACCGATGTGGAAGCGAGTGCGACCGAGTTGCGACCTCTTCTGCGCGCAGCTTGCGACTCGTCGTTAAACTGCATGTCGATCGACGGCGACACTTCCACGAATGACACCGTACTCTTGCTGGCGAGTGGCGCGAGCGGCGTTCGGTTGAAAGATGCGGGCTCGCGAAAAAAGTTTGCCGGTGCTCTGAACGCTGTGTGCCAGTCGCTCGCCGAACAGATCATCAGCGACGGGGAAGGCGTGCAGCACGTCATCTGTCTTTTTGTTGAACAGGCGAGCAGCAGGGAAGAAGCGTTGCTGGTCGCGCGGACAATTGCCCACTCCATGCTCGTCAAAACCGCATGGGCAGGCGCTGATCCGAATTGGGGACGCATCCTTGCGGCTGTCGGAAGGTCGGGTGCGCCCGTCGACCCCAGCCGGGTTCAGATCTACATTGGCAAACAGAAAGTATGCCGCAATGGCGTTGCCTGCCCGTTCAACGAGCGACAAGCGCATCACATTCTGGGGCAGCCTGTCTGCGATATTCGTGTGCAACTTGGGCGCGGGCGTTACGCGGTACGGTTTCTCACCACCGACCTCACCGCCGAGTATGTGCGGATCAACGCGGACTACTCCACCTAGAGCGTCATTTAACAGGAAGGTGTCCGCGGGCGGGGCGCCCGCGCCACACATCAGAAGTTTAGAAACTCAGAAGCTGAACATCGCCTGCAGTTCAATTTTCCGGTTGGCGGCCGCGGTCGAGAACGGACCGCCCGCCAGCGCCACGGACTTTCCGAAATCCTGCGAGCTGATGACTCCTACGGGAGTCGCGTCGTTCACCTTGTTCAGGACGTTTCTGGCATTAACGCTGAAGGTCAGGTTATAGCGTTTGGTCGTTGCCGGACCGCCGAATCCGCCGGGCCCTCCTCGTCCCCCAAAGCCGACCCCGGCGCCGCCGCCACGCGGACCGCCGCCTCCGCGAGAACCGCCGCCTGCAGCAGCACCCGCGCTCCCGCCCACATCCGGCCCGAAGCCGAAGCTTTTCGCCAGCCGCAAATTCAGCGTGAAGTTGTCCGGCCCCGTCAGATAGTTGATAGGAATCTGCGTGTACGGACCGGACGGAACCGTGTAGCGGCAGGCTGCGGGAGTGGGAAATGTACAAGCTGGGGAACTCGCGGTGGCGAATGCCGGACGCACGTTGAACTGTAGATCGCCCGCCAAATCCTGCCCGGTGGTGACGTTGTACGGTGTGCCGGAA
Organism: Acidobacteriaceae bacterium; assembly: GCA_003168235.1. Lineage (GTDB taxonomy): Bacteria > Acidobacteriota > Terriglobia > Terriglobales > Acidobacteriaceae > Acidiflorens. Next base: position 11,687 of record PMSZ01000191.1, on the reverse strand, counting down.
TTGAAAATCATAAACGGACTCAGTCGGAACCCGCGCGGCAGTCCGATCGTGCCGCCGAAAAACAGTCGGTCCCGCGTAGCAAACGACGCTCGCCCGTAGTCCAGTTTCACGTCGTACTGGTCCGATGGAAAATTGTTGCTGAACGATCCGTTATTCGAAGAGCCGATAGGGTCGCTATTGGCGAAGTTCAACGCGTAGTAACCGAACAGGGAAAGCTTTGCCCCCGCTCGCACGTTGAAATTCGCGATCAGCTGGTTCTGCCGGAAAACACCAGCGGAAGAATACTGGTAGATGTCGCCCGCATTCGGATTTGGGCGCGGACCGCCCACCGAGTTCGGTGTGCCAGGTAGAGGCGCATTGATATCAATCGACATCAACTGGTGCACGCCACGCGCGTTCAGATACGTAAGCGTAAGGTTGGCAATCTTTGTGACCTGTCGCTCCATGCTAAATGCCGTTTGCATGATGTAAGGCGCATGCAAATGGGAGTCGATGCTGTAGATCGGTGAAGTTGATGCTGGGGGCAGCTGTACGTTCGGAAAAAAATCGATATTCGAGCACGGCGCTGGCTGACACGACACAGCATACTGCTGCTGGGTTATGCCGTTCAAACGGTCCGCATTCAAAACCAGGTTCTGGGTAAACCGGTCGTAGAACAGTCCAAAACCGCCGCGCAGCACGGTCTTCGGGGCGTTCTTTCCGCCACCACCGAGTCCCCACGCAAAACTCAACCTTGGCGCCCAGTCCCCGTGGTCGTGGATGGCATTTTGCGTTTCAAAGCGCAGCCCGCCGCTGAGCGTAATGTTCGGGCGCACCTTCCAGTCATCCTGTACGTACAATCCGGCATCGACCACCGTGACCGGAACGGTGGGAACTACACCGCTCTCCGTTGCGTCGAGCGTAAATTGGCTCGGTCCCGCTGTCTGGGTTGCGCCTGCCGCCAGAGCGTTATAGGCATCCTGGTACGCTGTCAGGCTCGGGAACGAAAAGACACCGTTAAATCCCGCGCTCGAGGTGTTAACTTCGTGGACCCCCCGTAGACGGCCTCCAAATTTCACGAAGTGATTGCCCTGCGCGATCGAAGTGTAGTTCTGCAGTTCGTAGTGATCCTGATGGTCAACCTGCGAGCCCGCGCTGGAGCGTCCTCCGGTGAATCCTCCAAGCACGTTGATTGCGGCGTCCGTGGTGAACCCGGGGGGCAGCGTAATCAAAGGATTGCTTACCGGATTCTGGTTGCTGTTGTCGCGCAGATATTGAAAGTGCGACTCATTGATCACCTTCGTGCCTATGACTTGCGTATCCGTGATCTGCACCGTGTGTTCGGTGGAAGTTGTGTCGTAGCCAGCTTCCGGTAACACGAACCCGCCGACTCCATCGTTCTGCCACGTGTCACGGTAGTACTGATATCGCGTGGTCAGCGTATTGTTCGGGCTAACCTGATAATCGATACGCGGGCCGATGTTGGTACGCGTGCGTGGATTGGGCACGCTGGCGTTATCAGTAATTTCCTCGCCCCCGCTCGAAATCCCGATTGGCGCATCAACAACGGCGATCTCGTCGATATTGCGCCTCTGCGCGTCGACAAAGAACGAAGTCTTTTTGTTGATGGGGCCGCCTACATTTCCCTGATAGATAACGGAGTCATACGAAGCCTGCGGAGCGTCGCCGAGAAAGGGATTGCGCGTGTTGAACGCCGAGTCGTTGCCTACGATTGAGAACTGTCCATGCAACTTGTCGGTGCCCGGCTTGGTGAAAATTTCGATTCTTCCATAGCCCAGCTTGTCGTATTCCGCCGAAAACGGGTTCTGGTTAATACGAATCTCACGGATCGACGACTTTGGCGGCAGCTGCCCGGCGGTAAATCCATCGATGTAAAGCTGCCCGCCATTAGGACCGGCTGAAGGTCCGGCCAGCGCTTCCAGATCCGCCTGCAGCTCGTCAGGATCGTCGGGCAGCGCGTCCAGATCTTTGCCAGTCATCACAATTGCGCTCGCGTTATTCGCAGGGTTGACGTCGAGCGTGGGACCTTCTGCCTGGACGTTTACCTTTTCCTGCTGCACGTTGATTTCAAGCGCGATGTTAAATTGCGCGACCTGGCCAGCGGCTACGTTGACGTCGTTCTGAATAAAGACAGCGAATCCCTGGGCGTTGGCAGTGACCGTGTAGTTGCCGGGCGGCAGATTTCCGATTTCGTAACTGCCGGTCTTGCTGGTTGTGGCCGAATGAGTTTGTCCTCCTGACACGAGAACGCCAACGGCGGCATTTGCTACCACCGCTCCCGAAGGGTCCGTGACCTGCCCGTGCAACGTTCCTGTCGCAGCCGAGGTTGAAGCGGACGCATGGGCTGGCGATTGTGCTGATTGCGCCGATGCTGGCGCGGCCAGAGCCGCCGAAATAAGAATGGCCAGAGTAAGGCTTCCCGCAATGAAGACTGATAAATGCTTCAACGTATACCTTTTCCTTCCAGGCAGATCAGATGGATTTGGGATTTTCACTACTGCGCAGCGTCACCTTCTCCGCCAGATGCACTGAGCGACCACGACGAGAGCAACGACGATGCGCTTCGGTTCGGCGCCGCCCTCAGGATGACATCTACGCCCGCGAGCACCTTGATCGCGGTTAGCGGACCCGAATCGCCGCTGGCGGCTGCGACAATCATCACGGCATCGTCTTTCTGCAGGTCTGCCAGAGTGCTATTCGGCAAGCTGCTCAGTATGTGCTGAAAATCTGGGGCGCCTTGTCTATGTTGTCCTCCGCTTGCGCTTGCGCCCGTCCCTTCATGTCCGGAAGTAGCCTGGGCTTGGCCATTGGCCGCCGGTTTATCTTCGCCGCCGGCGGAACCCTTCAGCTGCATAGCTATTCGTTGTGCCATTTCCGGCGGCAGTTTCTTCATGAGCGAGTCGGGCGACATCTTTACCACCACCGCGCTCTTGCGCACAGGATCTTGCACCGTCATCGTGTTATTCGCGGCATCAACGCTCTTGATCGTCCCCTCGATATAGTCAAAGGTCCCGGAAACAACTTCCTCGGCGCTTATTTCGCTGCCGTCGGAACTCCGCGTTCCGCGGGCGTTTAATTGATCTCCCACCTTGATCTGATTAAAGGGAGCTGGCGTGGCGCTATCGAAGTTCGCCGAGCCCGGCGCGTAGCGCCGCAGAATCGTATCCTTGCCAACATGAATGACGATGCTTCGCTTGGGGCCTAGTCCGCCCGAAGAAATCGTGATGGTGCCAGTTGCAATGTCCACGGCGGTAACTGGTCCAGCGACACCCCGCTTCTGCCAATCTTCGCGGTCGTGCTGTTGCTTGGCGGCCATTTCGGCCTGCTTAAATACAATCACTTCGAGCGCATTAATACCCGCGCCGTCGCCGTATCCTCGGACCCGCACAGAGTCGCCAATTTTCAAGTCCTTGGGCTGCAGAGGAACCGCGCTCTTCAAGTCTTTTGCTCCCGGTGCTACGCTCAGAATCTTTGTCGCCGGGCTCAGCTTCGCAGCGATGTCACCGCCAGATCCGGTGACCGTGATCGAATCTGCCTGCATGCTCTTGATCGTTCCCAGGGCCTTGGCGATTTGCTGGCCGGTCGAACTGCTGGCCGGTTTATCTTGGGCGCAAACCTGAAGCGCCGCAAACACCAAAGCGGCCCCTGCCGTGATTAGGAACGTCATACGGAGGCGCACTTGGGTGCCGGTTCGCCGTAAACATTGCATCTTCTAACTTTAGCATCGTCGATTGCGCGTCGTCGGGCCTTTACGAAGTTTTACCTGCATTGACCCGTCGTTTACAGGGGTATTGGCAACTGCAACTCCGCGAAGCGCATCCAGTTATCAGGATTCAAATAATGCTTGCCTGGATGCCCATGCCGACTGCGAAGTCCGGTCCGGAAACGCAAGACCGGTCGGTCCCGGCAAGCCTTCTTTACCGCGTCAGCATCGCCTTTCCTACTTGGGCAGGTGCGATCATGGCCGTGTATTCTGTTTTGTTGTGCAAATTCAGCGCGCTGAAGATTCGGATGCGATAACGAAGCACATTCGAAAGACACATGCACGTATGAATCAATCCGATCCGTGTCAAAGAAAGAAACGATGAGTTTGAATTGGTGGAGGGTGATCGGCGCGGCTTCGCTGATTGCGTTGATGTTGGGTGTTATGTCTTCCCTGATCGCCGGACAAACGACACCTGCGACGACACCGCCTGCGCAAATGCCGCCGGCTCAGGATTCCGCAGTGCTGCTTGGGCCTACGGTCAAAGTCGTTACTTTGCCCGTCATCGTTCGTGACAAACATGGCAAGATCGTCCACGACCTTACCAAAGACGATTTCACACTGCAGGAAGACGGTCGTCCGCAGACCATCAAATACTTTGCGCAGGAAACGAACCTCCCGCTCACCCTGGGTCTGCTCGTCGATACCAGCCGTAGCCAAGCCGCCGTCCTCGACGCAGAGCGCAAAGCAAGCCGCAGCTTTCTCGACCAGATGATGGCGCAGCCGAAGGACAAGGGTTTTCTCATTCACTTCGACCGGGAAGTAGAGCTTCTGCAGGACTTGACCCCGGATCGCCCGAAGCTACAAGCAGCGCTGGATCTGCTTACGTCTCCCGGAGAGCGCGACCGGTCAAACGACCCCAACGATCCCTCAAATTCGCCTTCTGCGTCAGACTCGCCTCGCAGCGGCAAACAGCTTTATGATGCCGTTTTTCTCGCCTCGAATGAACTCCTGAAGAAGCAGCCGGGTCGCAAGGTCGTGATCTTGTTATCGGATGGCGTCGACCACGGCAGCAAGACTTTTCTCGACGGCGCGATCGAGGCCGCGCAACGTTCCGACACGGTGGTGTATTCCATTTATTTCGCCGAGCCTCGCCACGAAGACAACCAGCGTCATGCGGGCGGTCCGGGCCGCAGCGGTGGCGGTTGGCCAGGCGGTGGAAGCGGTTGGCCCCCTGGCGGTGGATACCCCGGCGGCGGCGGTGGCCGAGGTGGTCGCGGAAGTCAGCGACCTGACGAGGCCCCGCATGGCGAGGGTAAGAAAAATCTTCAGCGGATTTCGAAGGAAACCGGTGGGCGTTTTTTCGAAGTCTCTAAGAAAGAAACGGTCGGCGACGTCTACGGCAGCATTGTCGAAGAGTTGCGAGCCCAGTACAGCATGGGCTACACGCCCGATAAAGACAGCACGTCAACCGGCTATCACCGCATTACGCTGGCAGTGAAACGCAAAGACACGACTGCGCAGACCAGAGACGGATACTACGCAGACCAGCAATAACTCCATTTGCGGGAATGAATATTATTTCGCTGCGAGTTCGTCTCGCAGCGCCTTGCCCAACGCCGCCTGCCGATCCGCATTCAACTTGGCGCCATCTGAGGTCAGATACAGAACGTCGATTGCCATCTGGCCCTCGGTTTCGATCAGTGCAATTTCTATATTGCACTCATGTTTCGAAACCAGCGAGCACATGCGATAAAGCAGGCCGGGACGATCCTGCGTCAGAACCTGCAGCAGCGTGCTGTGCGCGGAGCAGCTATCGTCGAATTCAATCTGCGTCGCGATCTTGACCTTCGTGCCGTCGGCTTTTTCCGATTTCATCCGGTCCCGCAGCATCCGCGCCAGGTCGGCGTCTCCTTTGACAATCGACGCGACGCTTTTCTTCAGCCGCTCCCACTCTTGAAGGTTCATCTCCAGCGTTTTAAAGCGGTCGGTAAAGTAGAAAGTGTCTACCACGATGCCCGCTGCATTCGAAAATGCATTTGCCTTTACGATGTTCATTCCCCACGCAGCGAGCGCTCCCGAGATCGACGCAAACAGAAAGGGCCGGTCGGCGGTGACCAGCGTGAGCTCATACCAATGACGGACCTGCTTTAAATCCAATTGGACGCCGTCCGGCGCGATCCGCGCGGCCATTTCAGCGTGGGCCATGATGTCCATCACGCCGTGAATTCGCAAATACCGCTGCGGCAATCCTTCCAGAAAAATGTTGATCTTTCTTCCAGCCACTCGAGCCAGCGAATGCACGTGGTCGCGGTTGGAACTGTCGTTGCCTGTGTGCAGGCGCTCGTCTGCGCTGCGGCTCAGGTAATTCGCGCAAGCGATGTAGAGCTGCCAAAGGCTATCGGCTTTCCACGGCGTCATGGCCTCCGGGTTCACGGCCTTGATGTCGGCATAGGTCATCAGGCACTGCATTTTCAGCCGTTCGGGTATGCCAACTTTTTCCGCGAACAATTTCACATTCGCGGGATCAAACACGTCGCGCCGCATTGCCGCCGACATGTCGAGATGGCTCGCCACCAGATAACGCACCGTCTCGCGGTCCACGGGATCGAGGTCCAGCCGCTGCGTGGCGCTATCGGTGAGTTGTACGCTGAGCTCAATATGATTGTCGCTGGGCACGGCTTTGCCGGAATCATGCAGCAACAGCGCCAGGTAGAGCAGTTCTGGCTGCTCCAGTTCGCTCAGCAAGCCGGCGAAGCGCCGGTCCCACTCCGACCTCGATTCCTTCAGACGGTGCAGATTTTCGATGGCCAGAAAAGAGTGTTCATCAACTGTGTAGCGATGGTAGAAATCGCGCACCACCAACGCCTCAATCCCCTTGAGCTCCGGCAGCAAGAGCGTCAGCAACCGGAGCGCGTTCATAGCGCGCAGGGCATCTGCGGCATGGGGCTGCACCAGCGTTTCTTGCAGGTAGAGCCACAGCTCCGCGCCGCGCGGAGGTGTAGCCGCGAGCGCGGGCAACGCCTGTTCGACTTTATATTCGGTTGTCGTGCTCAGTTTCAGGTCATGCTCCGCCATGAAATGAAAAAGCCGCAACAGCATTTCCGGATCGCGCAGCCCCCCAGGCTGCTGAAGAAAGATCAGTCCATCGACGACTGAAAAATCGGCACTGGTCACTCGCGACCGCCAGCCTTGAAATTGGCGGTATAACGACGACCACGCCGCCTGGATTTCCTCCAGCAACTGATTGCAGACGCGGTGCACGCTGCGCACGTGTCCAAAATAGACGCGCATCCAGTCCGCCGCGTTCGTGATTTCCGTGTCATTGTTCCTGGTGCCGATCTGTCTCGCCGCTGCTTCGTCCTGCGCCTCCCAGGTGAGGGTGTTGTCATGCCGGCCATGGCGAAAGTGCAAAAAGCAACGGACCGACATTTGAAAATCCAGCGCCGCTTCCAACGCCCGCCGCGAAGACACCGGCAACAGAGACCGCGTGTCGGGCCAAACTTTCAGCTTCTCCATCGCGGAAATCAGCGCCAGCCAGTTGGCCACGTTATAGTCGCGTAACCCGCCGGGACCATCTTTCACGTTCGGTTCCAGGTGAAAAACCGTATTGCCAAATTTGTGGTGACGCGTGCGTGTGATCTCCGCTAGATTCTGGATCAGTTCCTGGCAATCCTTCGTCACCAGACGCGGAACCGCATGTTCACGCAGCCGCGCAAAAAGTGCGCGATCGCCGGCGAGATAACGGCAATCGAGCAGCGAAATGGCAAACTCGACGTTGTTCGGATCGAGCCTCTCGCATTCCGCGAGGCTTCGCGTTACCGGACTGAGCTTCAACCGCAGGTCCCACAACTCCTGCGAAAAACTGCGAATGCGATCTTTGAACTCACTCTCAGCGTCACCGCCGCGGTGCAGAAACAGCAGATCGATATCGGAATAGGGGAAAAGGTAGCCGCTGCCGAATCCGCCGGTCGCCACCAACGCAAGATTTCGCGGAAGATCGAGATCTGAGTTTTCACCGTCGGCTCCGGGCGCGCCGACCATGATTTCATTCCACAGCCGCTGAACAATGGAATCGACCAGCGCCGCACGCCGAGCGACTGCCACGCGTCCTTCGCCGGTGACAGCAAATTCCTGCTCGATAGCAGCGGACTCGCGGGCATAGAGCTCCCGAATCTCGCTGCGGACACTGGCCACGGCAGTCATCTCGCTGACATCCTCCGAAACCTGGTGTCTGGATGCCGATCTTTGATGCGAAAATCGGTGCCTCGAAATCCAGTGCTTCAGTGCTTCGAAATTCGGAACGCCTAAAGTACACTGTCGCCGCGNNTCGTCGTTGCGAATTCGAATTGCCTCATCGATGCGCGAAAGAAAAATCTTTCCGTCGCCGATCTTGCCTGTCCGCGCCGCGGTGGTAATCGCCAGCACCACTTTTTCGACCATCTCGTCGGCCAGCACGATCTCGAGCTTTACCTTGGGGATCAAATCCACGGTGTACTCGCGGCCGCGATAAAACTCGGTGTGTCCTTTTTGCCGGCCATGTCCTCGGGCTTCAAATACAGTCATGCCCTCGACGCCAACTTCATGCAATGCGTCTTTCACAGCATCGAGCTTGGAAACTTGAATAATCGCTTCGACTTTCGTCATTGTCGTCCGTTCTTCAGGCGCCATCCTTTGACGCGATCTCCTTCACCATTAGCCTGATCCATCCACCGCATCATAACAATAGCTGCTGGGCCGCAGATTGCGGAAATCGAATCTATTTATCTTCGCGATTGGAAATCCTTATGTCCGGCCCGAAGAACGCGTGGCCTGAAGAGTGTGGCCCGAAGAATGTGCGGCGTGAAGACGCCACCAGGAAGCCGCCCTCCAATTGACGGCAGAGGGGTTTCTGCGGTTGGATGGAAGCTGCGTGGCCCGCTCTCTCTCCATTGTCGACCCTGACTCCGGCCGGTTCACCCGGCTCGACGCCGCTTGGCTCGCCATCTGGCTGATCTTTCTCGCCGGGCTGGCCGTGCTCCCTCCGCAGTTCGAATGGCACAAGCAGTTGATCCTTCTCGCCATCGGTATTGTGCAATTGCTCGAGCCGAAGTTGATCTCCTACTTTCCCCAGCGCGGAGTCACTTACGTCATCCTGCTCAAGATTTTGCTGGCGACCCTGCTGATCGATCACACCGGCGAAGTCGGCATCAACAGCAGCTACTATCCTATTTATTACCTGCCCGTCGTCACCGCGGCCCTTTACTGCGGCACGTGGCTGACCCTGGTGTGGACTTTCGTTGCCTCTGCCGCCTATTGCTCTTATCTCTTCATCGACCCTGCGATGCAGGATTACGAGATCACACTTGAGTCGGTCGGTTTGCTTGGCCTTCGGATCCTCTTCTTCTTTCTCGCCGCCATGGTCGTCAACCGCTTCGCGCAGCAGAGCCAGCATCAAACCCAGTTGTACCGCGAACTCGCCGAACGCCTTGCCGAAACCAATCGCCGCCTGGAACAAGCGCAGGCCGAAGCGCGGCGCTCCGAGCGGCTTGCCGCTCTTGGCCAGCTCTCGGCTGGATTAGCGCATGAGATTCGCAACCCGCTCGGAGTCATCAAAGGCTCCGCCGAAATGCTGACCCAGAAATTGCAGGCATCCGACGAACTCGCGCGCGAGCTTGCCGGCTACATTTCGACCGAGGTCAACCGGCTCAGCGCGCTCGTCACCGAGTTCCTCGACTTTGCGCGCCCGCTCCACGCGCAGCCACATCCGTCAGATCTGGTCGCACTGCTGGATCGCGTGTTGCGAGTTATCGCATCGCGTTTTGCGGACAAACCAGACGCGGTGCCCATTACGATTGACCGCCATTACGCGATCGGATTGCCGCTCGTTCCGCTCGATGAAAGCTTGTGCGAGCAGGCCTTCCTCAATCTGGTGCAGAATGCTTACGAAGCTATGCAAGAAAATGCTGGCGCAGGCACGTTGCGGGTCGAAGTTCGTTCCGCTACGAAGGATGATCGCGAAGGCGTCGAACTGATCCTTGCGGATACCGGCCCCGGCGTCCCCGAAGAATTGCGCGAGGAGATTTTCAACCCGTTTGTGACCACCAAGAAAACCGGCGTGGGGCTGGGGCTCTCCATTGTTTCGAAAATTGTGGACGGCCACCATGGATCGATCCATCTGGAGAATGCGCCGGAGGGCGGGGCAGTGTTCGCGATCTTTTTCCCGCTGGAAGAAGCTGTCGAAGCGCCGGCAGGTGCCGAGCCGCGCTCGCTTTGGACCGGTGAAAGCGCCCGTCCGCACACGGGCTGATCCACGAACACGATAATCAATGCCTACAATTCTCATCATCGAAGACGAAGCCAAGATGCGGCGGTTGCTCGAACTGAACCTGGGCGAAGATGGTTTCAAGACGCTCTCCGCGGGCGACGCCGAAACCGGATTGAAGCTCCTGGCCTCCGAACCAGTCCACCTGGTTCTCACCGACCTCAAGCTTCCCAGCATGAATGGGTTGGAATTTCTACAAACCGCCAAGCAGCAAAATCCGGCGCTGCCGATCGTCGTCATGACTGCGTTCGGCTCGGTGGAGACGGCGGTCGAGGCGATGAAAGCCGGCGCCAGCGATTACGTCCTCAAGCCGTTTTCGCTCGCCGAGATGCGGATGGTGGTGCATAAGGAGCTCGACAACTCGCGCTTGCGTGAAGAGAACCGCTCCTTGCGCGAAGCTCTGGGGCAGAAATACAGCCATCCGAACGTCGTCGCCGTCAGCGGCAAAATGCAGGAAGTTCTCGCTACCGTTGAACGCGTCGCGCCCACCAACTCTACCGTTTTGCTCGGCGGAGAAAGCGGCGTGGGCAAAGATCTCATCGCTCGTGCCATTCACGAAAAGTCGCGGCGCGCTTCCGGACCGTTCATCAAGATCAACAGCACTGCTATCCCAGAAAATCTTTTAGAGAGCGAGCTTTTCGGCTACGAAAAAGGAGCATTCACCGGGGCCGTCACCAGTAAGCCGGGCAAGTTCGAACTCGCCGACAAAGGCACGCTGTTTCTCGATGAAATCGGCGACGTGCCGGTCGCCACGCAGGTCAAACTGCTTCGCGTGTTGCAGGAGCGGGAATTCGAGCGGCTCGGCGGCACGCGTACCATCAAGGTCGACGTCCGGCTTCTCGCGGCCACGAACCGCGACCTGCGTGCCGCGCTCGAAGATGGAACCTTCCGTGAAGACCTTTATTACCGGCTCAACGTCGTGCCCATCGATATTCCACCGCTGCGCGAACGCAAAGAAGATATTCCCGGGTTGGCGAATTTATTTCTGACGCGCTTTAACAAAGATTCCGGAAGGCCAGCTATCACGGGCATTTCGCCAGCNNNNCGCAATCGGGGAGGCGCTGCGGTCGACCGCTTCCTCCCTGACGGAATGACGATCGATCAATGGGAAGATGAGATGATCCGCGAGGCCCTCAAGCGCGCCGGCGGAAACAAGTCGCAAGCCGCGCGACTTCTGGGACTCTCGCGCAACGCGCTACGCTATCGGCTATCAAAAATCGGAATCGACGACAACGATTGACGACATCGGAGAGAGGTCATGTACTGGAGCGATCAGATCCATTGAGAACTCAAGCGAGAACTGTAAGATATATTGCCGTCAAATAAAATGAGGTGTGCCTGTGATTGAACGACTGAAAGAAACTGCGGGATCTGCGTTCGGTTTCAAAGTGACCGGAAAACTGTCGGACGAAGAGCTCAAAGCGTTCGAGCCGCAAATGGAGTTCTTTATTACGCAACATAAGAAACATCCGATCGGCATCCTGGCGGACCTGACGGATATGCGCGGAGCGGAATGGAAGGCGCGCTGGGACGACCTGCGGTTTCTGCAAAAGCACACCAGTCAGATCGCTCGCATGTCCGTTGTTGGAGCCAGCCGCTGGGAGGAGGTCGCGGACATCCTTACCGCCGGAGCTGCCGTCCTGCAATCGGAGACGCGATACTTCGAATCCTCCGAAATTC
>PMSZ01000003.1 GCA_003168235.1 Acidobacteriaceae bacterium | reverse complement strand
CCGTCAACGAATGGCGGGGGTAGTGTATACAGACGGCAAAATGCCCCCCCTTTTCCACGGAATTTGAACTCTGGAGCGGTGCGCGCTCGGTGGCGGATCTAATAGTACGCGGAGAAAAGAATCGAGCAGGATTCTAATTCCTAATGAATGCAATCGCTAATTTTACAGTTGAGGCGATAGGCTGCCAGGGGCAACAGCAATGGTCTTCCCAAAGATAAAATGATCTATTCTTGAAGCTCGGAGCGAGTTCCTGGCCCTATTCAGTCAGTTTTGAGTGCAAGTCTTTTTGGTCCGCCACAGTTTCTTTGCAGCAGCCGGGCAGGTGCACTTTTAGAGATTCCTCTATCTCTCGACGAATGTTGTCTACATAGACTCCACTCCATACCTTCAGCACCCTCGCTTCAGGCGAAACAATGATGGTCGTGGGAGTCCCACCGAGTCGGTATATGGCCTTTGTAGAATCTGCTATGTCGGTATAGACCGGCAATGAAAAACCCTTTTCTTCGAGATACTGCTTTAGGTCTTGCCGGGTCAGGGAAATGCCCACTATTCTGTAACGGGATCCGGAGTTAGCGATCAGCGCCCGAAGGTTGTCGGCATTCTTTGCACACCAACCACATTGCGGAGTAAACACGTATAGAACCGTCGGAACGTGGACATCACTATAATCCAGGGTTTGCTGCGCTCCGTCTACTGATCGCCCTTGTATCACCGGAACTATAGTTCCGGGTTTGAGTCGGCCTTCCGCCTTTACCTTTTCAATGGATGCTGTTAGGACAGATACCTTTCGAGCAAGAAAAACATTCAGAACTACCGAAGCAAAGAGTAGAGAGCTAAGGAGCGTCAAATTAACGACTCCGACAAGCCATGCGCCAGCAGCTTTGTTCCTACTCAATTCTTGGCCTGCGATTCCATTCATAATCATCCCTTCTTCGTCACTCTCCCGGTTTAGTTGCCGTCACGCTTGTTTTTGACGTGTTGCGCGGCGTCCAGCGCTCCAAGCGTGCATAGAGGTTCAATGCCGGGTCTTGGGAATTCAGGAAGGCTTGTATCACTTCCTCGCGGTTGTCCGCAGCCACGCGCCCTGAAAGCAAGAGTTCCACCGGCACCTTCCACTCCAACCGGCTTGCGGTCTGCACGGAGTTTTGTTCGAGAAATTCGACAAAGCCTTCTATCACCTTAGATCGCTCCGCTCCGCTCGGAACAACATCAATCAAAAGGCCGTAAATAATGTTCTTTTCACAAATGTAATCAACCACAGCTGGCTCGCTATCGGAATCCCACGCTGCCAACTCGGTGAGGAAATCTGTCAGCTGTGACGACCACTCGGGCGTAGCTTTCTTCTCGGTGGTCAATCGCATCTCACCGATTCCGAAGCGCAATTCCCTCGCTGCGGCGAATAACTGCTTGGCTTTGGGGGTCTGCCAAAAGCTAGTGTCGGTGAATTTGGGGCCAATGCGTGCGCTTCTCAGGTCCTCTCCAGCAATAGGAGAGATTTGCGCATTTTGGAGATCCAAGCGAAACTGTCGATTGAAGTACCGGACAGCTTCTGGTAGCGAGGACTTGCCCGTCCTGTCTGCTGTTTCGCCACAGCGCTCGCCGTTGAAATTAGAAATCAGATACTCGCGAAAGGATCTTAGTAAGGCGACGCTGGAGATTCCCTTGGCATCAAGCACAGCAATCAGGCTAGCTATCGATCCTGCAACGCTATATTCATCGCTGTGCATATTGGTGACCGCAAATGACCGTTCATCCCCGTGCAATTGCGACAATGCAGCAGCAAACATATTGGCCAACTGACCCAAATCCGTTGATGACAAGTCGGCATTGAGCAATAGCTGTGTTGCAGGTCTGATTTGGGCATGGGACTGCAATGAGCTAACATACGGCACCAAAAACGCAAGTCGTCGCCCTTCAAGTTTTTCCTTGGCAGTGAAACCGTCGCGCGCAGTCAGGCCAATGGTCTGGTAAAAGAGCGCGACATCGTACGTCAAAGGTTCGCTGCAGCCCACTGGCGCTAGCACGGGAAATTGCGTTTCTCCTAAGAGATCTCGCGCCTTCTTGGCATCTAACTGCAGCATGTCACTTACAACGCGCGACTGAAGAGACAGACTATCGAGATCTTGGATTCGATATGCTAGCGCAAGCGATCCGGATCGAGTGTCAGGCATGAACTGATACGTCGAACGTTTGACAGGTTGTTCGGCTCCGGGTGCGAGGTAGAAGGCTTTATTCAGCAACTCCATCTTCGTAGTCCGGTCGGACACCTTGCTAGACTCGGAGAGCCGAATCAGAACATCCGCCCCGAACTCGGGTGCCACGGCCGTGGCCATGTCGATGAGGGCCTGGAGCTCCTTATCGCGTGCGGCTCGCGGCACCTGAGGTTTCTGTCTCGCATTTTGTCCGATTGCGGTTCCCCATAGAAGAAACCCCAGCAAGAGCCAGATCTCCACCTTTGTATTCAGCGACGCCAGCATAAACCCTTTTCCTTATTCGATTCTAAATGGGTTTCGGAGTGGCTAACGCCGAAACCCAAATACATGTAAGCACGCTATTGATCTGGCATGGAGAGCCCTGCTAGTTCGTGCCTTGACCCGACTGGCAAAAACCTTCACTTAACTTAGAGCAGATGTTCATATTCCAGACACAGACCGGCCCCTGTACGGTGCAATCCTGAGAGAACACACAGCACCCGCCCGCATTAGCCGACGAGGATGGGTTTACGAGTTGAAGTGTGCCATAGGAAAGGCCTCCGATGGCACAGGCGACAAGCAGCAGGTATTTCTTTGTCATTGTGATCTCCTGGCAGTCTTGATTTCAAACGAGCAAATGCCCGTCAAAGAATCTCACCTGCTGTCGCTGCGTAATAACGACGGTCTGCTGGTTTGCGCGTCGCCGAGGACTCGATTACCCTTGGGTGCGAAAGGCGGGCGAAATGACCGACAACAAAACTAAGCCAACCAGTTTAAGTGTGGCAGCATTTATCGATGCCATCGCGGACCCCACGCAGCGCGCTGATGCCAAGGCGCTCGTCAAGGTGATGCAAAGCGCGGCGGGGGAAAAACCGCGAATGTGGGGACCATCCATCATCGGCTTTGGCAGCTACCACTACAAGTATGAAAGTGGACGCGAGGGCGATATGCCGCTCATTGGTTTTTCGCCGCGTAAGGCCGCAACGGTTCTGTACGGCATGATCGGGTCCGACGGCTGCAAGGCGCTGCTCCCAAAGCTGGGCAAGCACACGACCGGAAAGGGATGCCTCTACATCAAGAAGCTCGCTGATGTGGACCAACAGGTGCTGAAGGCCATGGTCGTCAAGTCCGTAACTGGCATGCAAGCGCGCTCGTCTAAAACGGCGTAGTTGGTGCCGGGTGCCCCATCCTTAACGTCGCGCCTTTTGCGACGTTAGAGTGGGGATTTTTGATCTCGCCTGGGTGTGGACTTCACAGCTGTAGAGCGGACACTCCTGTCCGCTGCCTTTGACCTTTTCTGGATAACGAAAAGCTCGAGTGCCGGGCGTGATTCCACAACCTCATCCCAGTAGGTTTTTCCCGCCGCCGTCACGGTGTCGACGAGCGACTAGAACGTCGGCGTTACGCGTTTTGAAGTCGGCCGGCAATCCCCCTGGCCTTAGTCAGCTCGTTGGCTTTTGAAACGAATTGGCATACCATCCGGCCATGACGGAACCCAGCGCCAGCCAGGTTGCAAATGACTAATAAGAACGCACTAACTCTTGCGCTTGTTCTGGCTGGCCTAGCGGCAGCGTCCTATCGTTACGGCTATAAGGGAACTGCAATCGTCGCCATTATGGCTGCGTGTGTTTTTGCGTTCTGGTCGATCCGATTGCAGCGGGGNNAGCGGGGTCTGGCAGGAAGAGAGCAGTGGCGGGAAGTTCGACCGAAAGGTAGAACTCACTTTGTACTCACCTACGGCGTCGCGTGGTGTGGCGTTTTTGCCGTTTGGATAACGGCACCGAGTTACATAGCCAACAACCATCTCCCAGAACATTGGGCGTGGCTGCTGTCTTCCTTGCTTTGCGGGGGCTGCCTCGGCGGACTTTGGGAGTGGAGATCGCGCGAACGAAAATACTCTGAGCACTAACCCCTATCTCGCCCCACTCTCCGCCGCACCCACCACTTCCCCCTCGTCCCCTCCCTGCACAAAA
>PMSZ01000190.1:5771-6022 GCA_003168235.1 Acidobacteriaceae bacterium | reverse complement strand
GTGACGCCGCTGTTGACTGCATTGAGCTCTGCCTCCTTACGGTGCCTTTTGGCGGCGGCGTCAGCAACGTCTTTGCCTACCGACACCCGAACGCGATGAAGGCCATTTCGCCACTCCAGGTAGTACGCACCCTCGGGGTGCACTTCCTGTTTTCCATCGACGAAGACGTAATTTGGCCTGATCCGGCCATTGGCTGCGAGAATGACTGGGCAGTAGCGAAGGCCGCTTGTGGTCTTCACCCTTTTGGTGAG
>PMSZ01000190.1:0-5735 GCA_003168235.1 Acidobacteriaceae bacterium | reverse complement strand
CCACTCGGCCATCTCTCCGGCGCCACGTGTAGCCGCTCTTTTGATTCTAACAGGCTCTCAGAACGTCCCCGCCAGCCTCAAGGGGAGAAAGCTACGGAGGCATCGATTGTGAAACCGGGAATCGTACGCGAGAAAAGAAACTAGGAACGGGACCCGGAAGCGGCGGCGTTGGTGTTCGGCGTTTCTGGAGAAGTCGCCGCATGGCCGTTCGTGGGCTGGGTTGGCTTGGACTGCATGGCGTTATCCCCCACGCGGTGATTCAGGCAGTAGAGCGCGAGTTCCAGCCGGTCCGCNNACCTTGCGCAGATAATTCTTCACCACCTGCTCGGTGGTTCCCACTCGCAGGGCAATCTCTTTGTTTTTCATCCCCTGCGTGACGCAGGAAACAATCAGCGATTCCTTGGGTGTAAGCGAAACCTTCGGACGCGAACCTGCCGGACGCAGCCCCTGCGTGCGATAAGCCTGCATCACCCATCCAATGGCACGGCTGTCGAGCCACGGGTCTCCGTGTGCAACCTTGCGCAGGCATTCCACCAGCATTTCCGGCTAAATTTCGCGCGACACCACAGCATGCGCTCCACGCCGGAACAGATCGAGCGTCATCTCCTGGTCCGGTTCCTGCAACACCACCACCAAACGGCAATTTGCATTTTGCCGGAGAAGATCAGACACCGCGTCGCCCGGATTCGGGGCGAGCAGGGCTTCAAAAATTACAATGTCAGAGGAAAATTTCTGGATCGCGGCAATGGTCTGATCGAGGCTTTCGGCCTGCCCCACAACCCGTACATCGTCTTCGAGCGCGAAGATCTTGCGCAGCCCGGCGCGGAAGATGGCCTGCGTGTCCGCGACAATCACTCGGATCGTGCCTTTGCCGTCGTCAGGCTGAAAGACCTCGCCTGGCTCAACGCCGACCGAACTGCTGACCGAACTGCCGACTGAAGTGCTGCCCATCAATCCTCCGAACTTATCCGCCGCACCCGAAATGGAGCAACCCTAAAATTCTCGTACTTCTAACGTCTGCAACCTGCCCGAACCGCGCTAACTAGCCGCGTTAACTAACTGCGCCAACTACCTGCGCTCAAAACGATACTCATCAATCACCACACCCACGCCGCGCCGGCCGCCATCTTCAAAACTGCGCACCACTCGCCCGCGGCAATCCACTTGCACATCGGCATCCGCGCCCACAACATCAGCCGGAAGTGATAGCGTGAAATCGACCGCCGAACCAACCGGTACATCCGCATCCATGCGAAACAGCACGCCGTTGGCAGAGATGTTTTCGGTTTCGATCGTCTTTTCTCCGACGATCTGGGCCGCCGCTCCACCCTGGTTCACCGCCGACTTGAAAGCCACCGGCAATTTGATGGGGAAGCGCGGCGCGCCTTGCACGTCCGTATAGCCCCGGCGATTCTTGCTCATATCTGCGATGGTTCCCTTAACGGCTTCGGCCACGGTTGCGACGACCTTTCTTCCGCTTCCTGACACGCACCGCTCCAATTGAGCATGTGCACATTTCAGGCCCAGATTACATCCCGGCGTTTACAACGCAAAGTTACGTAAGTCATGGAACAAAGGCGGCGAAGTGTCGGTGGTACAGGGACTTAGGGGCGTAGCAGGACACAAGACTGCGGGCTCACCGGGAACTTACTCGGTGGGATGGCAATACCTCAGAACTTCGTAACCTCCGTAAAGTTAAACTCCCGCACCTTCATCGCCGGCACCACCATGTCGAACGATTCTTCTCCGCAAGCGCGCACCGGGACTCCCATGGCCTCGACATTCGAGAGCATCGAAATCAGGCTCTGATTAAAGCGGAAATTACGAACGCCGCACTGGATCTTGCCCTTCTCCACCAGAAAGGTCCCGTCGCGGGTCATGCCCGTCACGATCTTTTCATAAGGATCGACTTCACGGATGTACCACAGCCTGGTCACAAGAACGCCGCGTTCGGTCGAGGCAATCATTTCCTCAATACTCTCAGGCTTATGCGGTCGGCCAAAAACAATGTTCATCGGCATTTCGCCGGCTTCGTTCGGCAACGGAAATCCGTGCCCCGTGGCTTCGATCGTGCCCACCTTGCCGGCATATTCCGATTTCTTCATCTTCTCGGCCGTCGCGCGCGCATACACCACCCGCTTCACCACTCCGTTTTCGACTAGCCGCACCCTCTGCCGCTCCATGCCCTCGCCGTCAAATGGCGAGCCCGCCTGCAGCGGATGCGCAACGTCGTCCCAGATGTTGACGTTCTCGCCGAAAAGCTGCGTGCCGATCCGGTCATTCAAGAATGACCGCTGATCCAGGATCGCCACGCCGCTGTAGTCCCAGAACATAAATCCAACAATATCGAGCGCCGCCGACGGCTCCAGAATCACCGTATACTTCCCCGGCGCAATTTCCCGCGGACGCGCCGACTCGATTGCCTTTTGCGCCGCCGTCTCCGCCAGCCCCGCCGCATCGAGCTTCGTCACATCCGGCGAATTCAGTTTCTGCCAGCCGGAAGAATCATCTCCCAGCATGGTGATCGAAACTTCGGCCAGCGTTTGTTCATGCCATTTCGCCAGGCCCCGCGAGTTGAAAATTCCTTCGCAGGCATCAGCGTTTGAATAAATCCCAGCCGCGGTCAGCTTGTATTTGCCAGCAACCGACACCATGTCCCTGACCACTTCGGCACGTTCCGCCGGAGTGATGGCTGCGGTCTCGTCGAAAAACCGTGTGGCGCGGGCGCCCTCGCCCGCGGCTTTTGCTTCGTCAGACGCCGGCATGGGCAACAAATCCGGATCGGCCGCCTGCACCCGTGCCAGGCTCTCCGACGCCGTAATTGCCCGCCGCAAACTCTCGTCGTCAAACTGATTGGCAGTCGAACGCGCCGTCCGCCCCGCAAAATTCGTCCGGATGGAAACGACAGAATTCTCTTCCTCCACATTTTGATGAATCGTGTTGTTCGCGAAGCGAGTCAGGGCAAAGCGCGAGGACGTGAAAATCGCTTCCACCTCCTCCGCAGACGAGAAGCGGCGAATGCGGTCGAAGACGTCGCCGGCTTGTTCTTTGGTCAGCATGAACGACAATCTGTCATTGGTAATTTCGCAACTAGGCAATCGCGTAACATTGAAAAGCTGAGAAGCCGCGAACTTCGGTTATAAATTACAAAATTACCCGATTACAAAATTACAAAATCCTTCTCAGCTCCCTCGGTACGCCGAGCCCACGCGAATATTCCGGAACCTCGCCGGACTCGCTCCGTGTCCCGTCCCCACAACCTGCTGCGGCTGCCCCTTGCCGCAATTCGGAGTGCCCCACAGCGTCCACTCCTCGCGCGAACAAATCGCATCCATCGAATTCCAGAACTCGGTCGTTATCCCTGAATACGAAGGATTTTTCAGCATCCGCACCCGCTTGCCGCGCCTGATCTCCCACGCAATCTCGCAGCCGAATTGAAAGTTGTAACGCTTGTCATCAATCGACCAGGACTTGTTGGTCTCCATGTAAATGCCATCGTCAGTCGCAGCAATAAGCTGTTCCAAACTAAGCGGCTTCTCTCCCGGCAGAATGCTGATATTCGTCATCCGAATCATCGGCAGCCGGTTCCAGCCTTCCGCTCGCAACGTTCCGCCCGACCGCGTCGCGCCGATCGCGTGGGCGGTTTCGCGCGAACTCAGGTATCCGGTAAAGCGCCCGTTCGTGATAATTGGCGTTGACTGCGCGGCCACGCCTTCATCGTCATAAGCAAAGGTCCCAAGCCCCGGCCCGTGTTCCTGCCGCGCATCGGCCACCACGTTGACGATTTCGCTGCCGTAGCGCAGATGTCCCAATTTCTCCAGAGTCAAAAATGATGTCCCCGCAAAATTCGCTTCCATGCCCAGCACTCGATCCAGTTCAATCGGATGCCCGATGGATTCGTGAATCTGCAAACCCAGTTGCGAGCCGTCGAGAATAATCGTGTACGCGCCCTCCGGACATTGCTCCGCACGATGCAGCGCAACCGATTCTTCAGCCACGCGCCGCGCATTTTCCACCAGTTTCATCTCTTCGATCTGTTCGTAGCCGCGGTTCTGCCATTGCCCGCCAAACGAATTCGGATACGATCGCTTCTGGATCTCCGATCCAGCAAACGCGTATGCCGTATAACCCCCGCCCGTCGAATATTTTGTCTGATGAATGTCCGCGCCTTCGGACGAAAGAAACCACGACTCTTCCCGCTGAAAATTCATTCCCGTTTCGCTGAGCGTCACCCCCGCGACCCCGCTCATCTCCGCATCCACCTTCAGCAACAGATCAATATTCTGCTCGACCGAAGTGGTAAACGGATCAATCTTATAGGGGGTCGTCCATTCCGCGACCGCCGCCGGTTCCGCCGCCAGACGCACATCTTCGCGCTTCACCCGAGCCGAAGCCCGCGCGATTTCGACCGCCCGCGCCGCCCCCGCTTCCACCGCAGTGCGGCTCAAATCCGCCGCCGCCGCGAATCCCCACGCTCCGTCCGCGATCACGCGCACGCCAATGCCGAGCGACTCCGACTCGGAAGCATGGCCGACACGTCCATTCTTGGTACTCAGAGACCGGTTGCGAATCGCCACCACCCGCGCGTCCGCGTAGGTCACTCCGCGTGCGGATGCGGCGTCCAAAGCCAGGAGGGCAATGCTCTTCATTCGGATTTACAGCGGTTTCAGATTGGAGACAAGATTCAACGTATCACGGGTGCCAGCAGATGTGCGTTCCGGGCTGCTACCGAGTGCATCCCAGGCGCAGCCGCCGCGAGCGGCGCTCGCTGATGCGTAACGTCCATCAGGAACCGCCCAGCGTGGAGATCTTCGCCTGCACTCGCGCTGTCCCCATTCCCGCCCGCATCGCTCCAGATCGCGCCGATCTCCACCTTGCCATTGGATGAAACCGCGGTTTTGCCTGCGACTTTGGTCGGCTGGCGCCGCTGCTTTTCGACGTAAGCTTTAATCACTTGGGATGCGACGTGCGCCGCCAATGATCCGTGCTCGCCCTCTTCAAACAGCGCACACACCACAATCTCCGGATTGCGCCGCGGTTCCACTCCTACGAACCAGCCGTTGTCTTTGAAGTTTGCCTTACCAAATGCGCCAAGTTTCGCCTTGAGCGTGTTGCTTATCGTCTGTGCGCTGCCCGTTTTGCCCGCGATGTCGATGCCCTTCACCTGCGAAGCTGCGCCAGTTCCGATTGGGCTGACGACGTCGGCCATCGCGTCGGTAATGATCTCCCAATTTTGCTGATCGAGCGGAATACGAACCTCGTCTTGCGCATCGCTGGCAGGAACAATGTTTGCGGGCAGATCGGTTGGGTTGATCACGTGTGGACGGTGCAGCACTCCGCCACTCGCAATGCCGGCAATGGCGCGGGCCATCTGAATTGGCGTCGTGGCGATAGCTCCTTGCCCAATGCCGACGGAGATCGTTTCCCCGGCGTACCACTTTTGCTTGAAGTTGCGGATCTTCCATTCTTCCGACGGCATTACACCACTCACTTCTTGCGGCAAATCAATGCCTGTCTTCTGTCCCAGGCCTAAGGCGGTGGCGTACTTGGCAATGCGATCAATCCCCAATTTTTCGGCTAGAGTGTAGAAGAACACGTCACAGCTCTGGTAGATCCCTTTGCGAATGTCTACTAGCCCGTGGGTCTGATGCCTCGCCGCAATCCAACATTTGAAATACCGGCCATAAAACGTTGCGCCGCCTCCGCAATTCACATGCATATCCTGCGCGATGCCT
>PMSZ01000492.1 GCA_003168235.1 Acidobacteriaceae bacterium | reverse complement strand
GCCAGGTCGAAGCTGACCGGCTGTAGTTCCATTCTGCCAGCCTCGATCTTCGAAAGGTCCATTACGTCGCTGATCAGATCGAGCAGATGCTTCCCCGCCCGCCGGATCTTCTGCACGTCCATATCCCAGTCGTGAATTCCGCGGTCGGACATCTCAACTTCCAGAAGCTCGGCGAAACCCAGAATCGCATTGAGCGGCGTTCGCAGCTCATGGCTCATGGTGGCCAGAAAGACACTCTTCGCGCGATTGGCGGCTTCGGCACCCTCGCGCGCGCGAATCAACTCGGCTTGGTAGCGCTTCTGCTCGGTGATCTCTTCGGCAATTCCGACTACTCGGACCATTTCCCCAGTTGTGTCGCGAACAGGAAAAGCCCGGCTCCGCACCCATTTTTCGATCTGGTCAGGTGTGCGTATGCGGTATTCAACATCGAGAAGCTGTCCCTGCGCTAGCTCTGCGACGAAGGAACGGACGCGCTCCAGGTCGTCGGGATGGATCGCGTGCTGCCACGACAATG
Organism: Acidobacteriaceae bacterium; assembly: GCA_003168235.1. Lineage (GTDB taxonomy): Bacteria > Acidobacteriota > Terriglobia > Terriglobales > Acidobacteriaceae > Acidiflorens. Next base: position 7,401 of record PMSZ01000492.1, on the reverse strand, counting down.
GGTCGAGGTAGACGCTATCGCAGCTTCTGCCCCAAATCTGTTCAAACGCAGGACTGACATAAAGCGTCCGGTCGAGCGTGGGGCTCAGCACAAACCAGACTTCACGAATGTTCGACGCCAATTGACGGAACTTCTCTTCACTATCCCGCAAGCTCTGCTCAGCTCGCTTACCTTCAGTGATGTCACGGATAATTCCGATGGCGTGCCATTCGCCGTCCAGAGACAGCGCCGACAAGGACAACTCAATGGGGATTTCGCGGCCGTCTTTTCGCCGGGCCTGCAGTTCAAGCGTCTTGCCGATCGCGTTCCCGCGGCCGGTGCGCAGGAACTCCGGGAATGCCGCATGGTGAGCTGCAAGATAGCGTTCCGGAGTCAGCAGCTGATGGAGATTTTTCCCCATCGCTTCTTCTTTTCGGTAGCCAAGGATCGATTTCGCCGCCGGGTTCCAGAAAGTGATATTGCCTTTAGGGTCCATCATGAGGATGGCATCCTGGGCCGAATCCGTAATGCCACGCAGTCGCTCGTGATCACCGCGCTCGGTGATGTCCTCAATGATCGCCTGTTTGGAGATGCTTCCGCCGGCGTGATGGTTGACTGTATTGATCACGCAGCCAGGTTCAGCGGTCATAGAACCCTCAACCTTTTCAGGATGTCGCTGGGCTTTAGACCGCGGCTCCGTGCCTTTGCGCTCCGCCTCAGTGAGGTCCATATCTGCAGCGCGCCACAAGTACGATTTTCTGGCGTCGACTCGGTTCCCTGCTGGATATATCGGCGCCGCATCGGGAAACGTTAGGCGCGGGTGGGCGGCTTTACCAGCGAAGTAAACCGCGTGGGTCTATTCTTAACATCGAACCGGAATCACTGGGCTGCGTGAGGCCGAGCGGCCGTTATGCTGACGTTGTGTACATACATTTTTATCGGCAAAGTGTTCCACGTGGAACATCGCACGTACACCTGAGCCCTAACTTACTGAATCAGCGTCCCATTCCCGTTCGGCTCTTCCGGCGGAATCACCACCGCTGCCGCTACGCGATCTCCGGGTTCAACATTCAGCAACCGCACGCCCTGCGCCGACCGGCCCGATTCGCGGATGAACTTCGACTCAATGCGAATGATCTTTCCATACTGCGAAATCAGCATCACTTCGGATTTCTCGGTCACCTGTGAGATGCCGACGACTTTGCCGTTGCGCGCCGTAGTCTTGACGTTGATCACGCCTTTGCCGCCGCGATTGGTGAGGCGATACTCGTCGGCAGGAGTGCGTTTGCCATAGCCGTTCTCGGTCACTGAAAGAATCAGAGAGCCTTTCTCCGGCACCAGGTCGGCGGCTTCGCCTTCTTTCACCGCGGCTTTCGCTTCCGGCTTGATGGTCGTCGCCATGCCAACGATGTAATCTTTCTCGGCCAGGTTCATGCCGCGCACGCCCGTGGCATTGCGTCCCATGGAACGGACATCATTTTCGTCGAAGCGGATCGCCTGTCCATCATGCGAAGCCAGAAAGACAATCTGGTTGCCATCGGTCAGAGACGCCGCGACCAATTCGTCTCCCTCTTCAATGTTGATTGCAATGATGCCGCGCGACATCACGTGCGAGAAGTCTTTTACTTCAGTCTTCTTCACCGTGCCGTTGTGTGTGGCAAAGAAGACATAGCGGTTCTCTTCTTCCAGGTCGCGGACGGCCAGCATGGTGCGCACGGTTTCTCCGGGCTGCAAGCCGACCAGATTGCCGACGTGTTTCCCTTTGCCGGCAGCGGCGATGTCGGGAATCTCATACACCTTGAGCCAATAGACGCGTCCGGTGTTGGTGAAGATCAGAATGTAGGCGTGCGTCGAGGCGATGAAGAGGTGCTCGACGAAATCCTCGTCGCGCGTCTTCATGCCGGTGCGTCCGGTGCCTCCGCGGCGCTGCATTCGGTAGGTTGAAATCGGCGTGCGCTTCATGTAGCCGGAGTGGCTGACCGTGACCGCAACCTGCTCGTCGGCGATCAGGTCTTCGAGCATGATCTCCGCGGCTTCATCTTCAATGACAGTCCGGCGAGCGTCGCCGTAAAGCTTTTTGACCTCTTCCAGTTCCTTGATGATGACTTTGCGCAGCTTTGCTTCGGAAGCCAGAATGGATTCGTATTCGGCAATCGCTTCGCGCACTGACTTCAACTCGTTCGAAATTTCGTCGATCGAAAGCTTGGTCAGGCGATGCAGTTGCAGTTCAAGGATAGCGTCGGCCTGCTTCGCGGTGAACGGTTTGTCGGCATCAAGTTTCGGAGCGCGTCCGGTGGTGTTGATGTCGATCTTCTTGCTACCAAAGTATGCGACCAAATTCTCGCGAGCATCGGCCCGGTTGGCGCTACCGCGGATGATGACGATCACGTTATCGAGATGATCAAGCGCGGTGAGGTAGCCTTCCAGAATGTGTTCACGATCGCGAGCTTTGTTGAGCAAGTAGGCCGTACGGCGCCGCACCACGTCGACGCGATGGTCGATGAAGTGCTTGATCGCCTGGATCAGACCCAGTTCCTTCGGCTGCCCATTGACCACGGCCAGCAGGATCATGCTGAAGCCTTCTTGCATGGACGTGTGCTTGAAGAGCTGGTTTAGCACGATCTGCGGTTCGGCTCCGCGTTTCAGTTCGATGACGATGCGCATGCCATCGCGGTCGCTTTCATCGCGAATGTCGGAGATGTCGTCAATCGTCTTGTCGTTGACGAGGTCGGCGATGCGCTCAATCAGCCGCGCTTTGTTTACCTGATAAGGAATCTCGGTGACGATGATGGCTTGCTTGTCTTTGGTGACGTTCTCGATGGCGGCGCGGGCCCGCATCATGAAACGGCCCCGGCCGGTGCGGTAGGCCTCAAAGATTCCCGCGCGTCCGTGAATGATGGCTGCGGTCGGGAAGTCGGGTCCCTGCACGAATTTCAAAATTTCAGGCAACTGCGCGTTGGGATTGTTCACCAGCGTGATCGTGGCGTCGACAATTTCAGTGAGGTTGTGCGGCGGAATTTTCGTCGCCATGCCGACGGCGATGCCATCGGATCCGTTGACCAGTAAGTTGGGATAACGCGCCGGAAGTACCGCGGGCTGCGTTTCGGTTCCATCGTAGTTGGGATAAAAATCGACCGCTTCTTTGTCGAGATCTTCGAGCAGCGCGGTCGAGACGCGCGTCAAGCGCGCTTCCGTATATCGATCTGCCGCCGGAGGGTCACCATCGACTGAGCCGAAGTTGCCTTGTCCATCGACCAGCGGCGCGCGCATGGCGAACGGCTGCGCCAGTCGAACCAACGCATCGTAAACGGCTAGATTGCCGTGGGGATGATACTTGCCCATCACTTCGCCGACGATGCGGGCGCATTTGCGCGTCGCGCGTCCGGGAGCAAGACCCATCTGCTGCATGGTGTAGAGAATGCGGCGATGCACGGGCTTCAAGCCGTCGCGGACGTCGGGCAGCGCCCGGCCGATAATCACCGACAACGAATAGTCGAGATACGACCGCTTCATCTCCTCTTCAATGTTGACGGGCTGCATGTTGAGCGCGCCGGGACCGGTAGGTTGTCCGTCGCCGCCGGAAGGAGGAGTTAAGGGAAGTTCGGGATTTTGCGGATCGTCAGCCATGAAAGTCAGTTCTCAGTTCTCGGTTGCTAATTCTCAGCTGGAAACCTGCGCAAGCCGCTGCCGAACAGGCTACTTGCGCGTTCGAATCGTTGCCGCCTGAAATACGCCTAAGCTATTGCATTCACAGACAGTTATATGACCAAGTTTGCTGTCGAATTATAGCATGTCCGGAGTGGTTTTGTGCGTGTCTGGCCATTGGCTTTTCAGGCTCTGCGCAGGGTCAGCAACGTGATCTCCGGCGGGACGCCGATGCGGACGGGAAAACCGAAAGTTCCCAGGCCGCGATTCACGTAGAGCGCGGCTTTTTGCGCGCCGTTGGTTGTGGGCGCGCCGGGCGTGTGGCCGTTGGTCGACATCGGCAACCGGTAAAGTCCGGCTACAAACGGCGAAATCAGGCGAGCGGGAGTAATGTCGTGATCTACGATCTCGACTTTTACCTGTCCGCCGTGCGTGTGTCCGGCGAGGCTGAGTTCAATGCCGAGCTCGGCGGCGCGGTGGAACGAATTGGGATTGTGCGAGAGCAGAACGTTCGGCATGTCGCGCCGGACCAGCGATTCGATCTCTTGCAGCATGGGACCGCTGCGCTCGCCGCTGACCATGTGGTCGCGCTGGTAATCGACGCCGATCAGGTTGAAGCGCGCTCCCTTGTGCTCGACGATCTCGTTGCGAGCACGAAGCAGGCGCATTCCCTTTTCGCGGAAGAGCCGTTCCGCGTCGTCTTCCACTCCAGCGTATATTTCGTGGTTGCCGTTGCATCCCCAAACGCCGAGCGGAGCGCGCAAGCGGCTCAACTCCGTAATGCAGACATCAAGCGGATCGCCTTCGCCCGAGACGAAGTCTCCGGTAACGAAGGAAATGTCGGGATTGAGAGCATTCGCCATATCGACCGCGCGCGCGATTTCATGTGGCGGCATGTAGTCGCCAATGTGGATGTCGCTCAACTGCGCGATGCGGAGCCCATCGAGCTCGAGAGGAAGCTTCGCGATGGGAACGTCGACGCGAACGACGGAGTAGCGGAGGCGCCCGGCAGCGAATCCGTAGGTCGCGGCCAGAAAGGGAAAGCTTCCGGCAAACGCGGCGGCATATTGGAAGAACGTTCGCCGCGAAGAACTGAACCCGCCAGCGGCAGTTCCGGAATGCAGACGCGCGGCAACAATGTTCGTCGTCCACTCGATTGCTCCCACCGCTTCAATCGCGAAGAATCCGAAGAGGGAAGCGACCATCCACAAGCGCGCAACGGTTGTCAGCGACTTGCCGAGGTGGAAGGCGCCGAAGCTCAGTCGCGAGACGATGTGTCCCAGGAGCGGGTCGAACAACGTGGCGAGCAGAACCGAGGCCAGCGCGATCAGTCCGGCGTGAAGGCCGAAACGCCAGCTGGCATTCGAGAATGAACCAATTGCAGTCCAGGCGCGGAGAAACCAAAACCGCTGGACCGCATACATGGCCAGAAGAAACAGGGCAAAGAAGAAGACTCGCGTCAGAATCAGGGCAATACTCCAATGAACACTTCGTATTGGATGCACTCTGTGGAGCGCAAGACTCGACGGACAATTGAGTGGGAGTGGGCATGCACGGAGATCAAGATGCTCAGAGAGCAAGCTACATTAAAATTCTCCTTGTCATAATTTTGAACAGCTACATCGGCCTATGCTGTTGGTTCCCATGCTGCGATCTGCATCCATTCTTGCCGGTCAACTGTCGACATGTGTTCTGCTGGTGCTGCTCGGGTGGGGGTTCGATAAGTTGCCGGCGTTGTTCTTGAATCCTGCGCGAGGCGGATTAGCGGTCGTGGTGCTGATTGGAGCGACGGCCGTTGTTTTTTCTCGAGTGGACTTTCATCCCCTGCGAAGAGGCACAACCCCGGTCGGTAACCAGAGCGTGCAACTCGGAATTCTCCTGCTTTTTTCGCTGGCGCTGCTGTGGTTCTTGCCGTTCGCCGATCGCAGAGGCATTCTGACGCTCAAACACTCCTACTGGCGCTACGTAGGGCTGCTGCTTTGCTGCACTGGACTTGCCGTGCGCATCGTGGCGCTGAAGACACTGAGCAAACAGTTCAGCGCGTACGTAACGCTGCAATTGAACCATCGACTAGTGCAGCATGGAATCTATGCCGGCATCCGCCATCCGCTTTATCTGAGCCTGTTGCTGATTCCAACCGGAGTTGCGCTGGTGTTTGCCAGCTTACTAGCCTTGCCAATCCTCGTTCTGGCTGCGGCGTTTGTCTTTGACCGGATGCAAAAAGAAGAGCGGCTGCTGGCTGCACACTTCGGCTCCGAGTTTGAAGATTACCGGCGCCGTAGCTGGAAATTGATTCCGTTTCTGTTCTGAGACGAAAAAGGAACGACAGGGATTACGATGGCTCGCTAGCGAGTCGCAGTTTGTTCCACAGCCCGAAGCGCAGCAGCTCGCTCGCGCGCATTTTGCAGTGCGCGCTTCACATGGCGGGGCGCGGTGCCGCCCGGAACATCGTGCAGGGTGAGCACCTCAGTGAGTCCGAGACAGGAGTGGAAGCCAGCATCAAAGCTGGGATGAATCGCCTGCAGATCGGCGAGGGAAAGTTTTTGCAGATCGCACCCGCGCTCCACGGCCAAGGCAACGGCCTTGCCGACCGCTTCGTGAGCAAGGCGGGAAGGGACTCCGCGTTCGACGAGATAGGCGGCCGCGGCCCACGCGTTCATGAAACCCGAGCTCGCCGCCTGGTTCATCTTGGCGTCGTTGAATTCGACGGTGTTCATGAATCCGGTCACGAGCGGCAACATGGCGATGATGGCGTCGGCGGCGTTGAAGACAGGTTCCTGCGTTTCCTGCAAATCTTTGTTGTAAGCGAGGGGCAGGCCCTTCACCAGAGTTTCCAGGGTGACGGCGCATCCCATGAGGCGAGCGGCCTTGCCGCGTACCAACTCGAGCAGGTCGGGATTTTTTTTCTGCGGCATGGCACTCGATCCAGTGGAGTAAGGCTCGGGCAGCTCGACGAATCCGTAGGCGGGCGTGGAGAAAAGGATCATCTCTCCCGCCCATCGACTGAGATGAAGTGCGAGCAGCGAGAGTGTCTGGACGAATTCGAGAGCGAAGTCGCGGTCGCTGGTAGCGTCGATGCTGTTCGCCGTTGGACCGTCAAATCCTAACTCCGCAGCCATGGCTTGCCGGTTGAGGCTGAGCGTGGCTCCGGCTACGGCGCCTGAACCCAGCGGGCATAGGTTAGCGCGCTTCCGGCAGTCGGCTAGGCGAGTGGCGTCGCGGAGAAACATTTCGACATACGCGAGCAGCCAATGTGCCACGAGGACGGGCTCTGCCGGCTGTAGATGCGTATACGCTGGCATAGCCGCGTTGCCAGCAGCGTCGGCGCGAGAAAGGATTGCCTCGACCCAATCGGCAATCAGGTTTTGCAGCGTGTCGATGCTGTCGCGCACGAAGAGGCGAAGGTCGGTCGCAATCTGCTCGTTCCGGCTGCGTCCGGTGTGAAGCTTATACCCCGTTGCGCCGATTTGCACAGCGAGTTGCTTTTCTACGAAGTGGTGAACGTCTTCGGCTTCGGGATCGTTGAGAAAGGCCGGGTCAGACTCGGCGCGGCGAGCGATTTCTCCCAGCGCTTTCACGATCTCGGAAAGTTCTTCGGAGGAAAGCACTCCGGCATGTTCCAGTGCGTTCGCGTGAGCGCGGCTGGCGGCCAGTTCATAGGGTAGCAGCCGCTGATCGTAAGCAAACGACCGCTGCCATCTTTCAAATTCGGGGTCAAGCGGCTCCCGGAAGCGGCCGGACCACATCTTCATTGCGGAACCTCTACCTTATTCTGCG
>PMSZ01000162.1 GCA_003168235.1 Acidobacteriaceae bacterium | reverse complement strand
GGGAACTGCCGGACGTGATTTTTTATCCGACAGGCGGCGGTGTGGGAATGATAGGGATGTGGAAGGCGTTTGATGAGATGGAGGAGTTGGGATGGATCGGGGCGGAGCGTCCGAAGATGATTACGGTGCAGGCGGCTGGTTGCGCGCCGATCGTGAAAGCGTGGGAAGCAGGGAAGAGTGTCTCAGAAATGTGGAACGACGCCTCGACTTTTGCGGCCGGGCTGCGCGTGCCGAAGGCGTATGGCGATTATCTGATTCTCGACATCCTGGGAAAGAGTCGCGGGACGGCGATCGCGGCGACTGACGAGGAAATTCTGGCGGCGATGCGGCATTGGGCTAGCGTGGAGGGAGTGTTTGCGGCTCCTGAGGGAGCGGCGTCGCTGGTGGCTTATTGGAAGCTGCGGGCGAGCGGCTTCTTGAGTGCGGAAGATAAGGTTGTGCTGTTCAATACAGGATCGGCTTACAAGTATCTCGATGTGATCGAGGCGCGGGAGAGAAAAGCGCGGGTCGAACTTCCTGCGCGCAGTATTGGTGGGATTATCGGGCCGTATTGAAGTGCGTTGTGGAATTGCCGCTCCAACTCGATTCGTTTCAGGCGCAGCGCGAGGCGATGGTGCGGGAGCAGATCGCCGAACGGGGCATTCGCGATGTGCGCGTGCTTGAGGCGATGCGACGAGTGGTGCGGCATGAGTTTGTGCCGGAGAGTTTTCGACAGCATTCGTACGAAGATCGTCCTTTGCCGATTGGCGAGGGACAGACGATTTCGCAGCCTTATATTGTGGCGACGATGCTGGAGCATTTGGCGATTCGATCCGGCGACCGCGTGCTCGAAATTGGCACCGGTTCGGGATACGTGACGGCGCTGCTGGCGCAGCTCGCGGCCGAAGTGTTTTCGGTGGAACGGCATGAGTCGCTCGCGGCCTTGGCGGAGAGCACGCTGCTGCGGCTGGAATTTCGTAACGTGAAGATCAGAGTCGGCGATGGCCGCGAAGGTTGGGAAGAATATGCGCCATATGACGCGATTCTTGTTTCTGCCGCGACGGCCGCAATGCCTCCGGAATTGTTTGCGCAGTTGCGCGAAGGTGGACGCATGATTCTGCCGGTAGGTCCGGCGTCGAGCCAGGAGTTGCAGTTGATTCGCAAGGCCAGCGGATCTCGTGACATCCGGATTCTCGAAGGCTGCAGGTTTGTGCCGCTGGTCGAGGGAGAAGCGGAGTAAATCGAGGGCGTGACTTCTTTCTTCACTTCTCTCGACACTTCTGTCAACACTCTTCTGGACACTTCTCTCCGCATTTCTGGGTGCTTTACAATTACGTCGTGGGTCTCTTTCAAAATCTGAAGATCACCCTGGAGATGATCAAGTGGGAGCACTCGATCTTTGCGCTGCCCTTTGCGCTGACCGGCGCTCTGCTGGCTTTTCGGGAAAGCGGCGCCTTCGTCGCGAGCGGCTGGTGGGTCCTGCTCTGGATCGTGATCGCCATGGTGGGCGCGCGTTCCGCGGCCATGGCATTCAACCGCCTGGTGGATGCCGATATCGACGGGCGCAACCCCAGAACGAAAGGCCGTCACCTTCCGGCCGGCCTGCTGTCGCGCAACTTCTGCATTGGCTTCACCGTCGCGGCAGGCGCGCTGTTTATGTTCGCCTCGTGGGAACTGAACACGTTATGTTTCCGCCTCGCGCCGCTCGCGCTGGCCGTCGTTCTGCTGTATTCGTACACGAAACGATTCACGCATTTTTCGCACCTGGTGCTGGGTTTCGCGCTGGGCATCGCGCCCGCCGCGGCATGGATCGCGGTTCGCGGTTCGCTCGACCCGCGGATTCTCTGGCTCACCGCCGCCGTCACGTTCTGGACCGCCGGCTTCGACATCATCTACTCCTGCCAGGATTTCGAATTCGACAGCGAATCGCAATTATTCAGCATTCCGCGCGCGCTCGGCATCATCAAAGCATTGATGGTGGCGCGCGCACTGCATGTCCTGATGATCTTTTCGCTGCTGATGTTGGTGTATCAGCTGCAACTCGGATCGCTCGCAGTTGCCGGGGTGGCGGCCGTGGCCGCGCTCCTCATCTACGAACACACTCTCGTGAAAGCCGGTGACCTATCCCGTGTGAATGCGGCCTTTTTCACCATGAATGGCTGGGTCAGCGTGTTATTCTTCGTCTTTTGGGCCGCCGACATTTTCATACACAATCAAAAAATCCAATGAACGTTCATATTGAAGACCGGCGATTGCTGCCCATCCGCGAAAAAGTGGAAGCGGGCGAAAGACTGTCCTGTGACGATGGCGTGGATCTCTATCGCACCACCGATCTGCTGGCGCTCGGCTACATTGCCAACGTGGTGCGGGAGCGCATGCACGGCGACGTGACCTACTTCAATGTCAACAGGCACCTCAACCCAACCGACGTCTGCGTGGCAAGCTGCCGCCTCTGCGCCTTCGGCAAGCAGAAGCGCGACCCGAAGTCCTACACGATGCAGCTGGAACAGGTCTGGGAAAC
>PMSZ01000045.1 GCA_003168235.1 Acidobacteriaceae bacterium | reverse complement strand
CGAGGGTTCGAATCCCTCTCTCTCCGCCCCGCAGTCTGAAGTGCAGAGAAAGTCGTCTTCTTTCCCTCCGAAATACGCAGAAAATGCCCGTATTTCGCGATTACTCCAAGACAAACCGGACTGGAGAGAATGGACTGCTTGGCCGGAAGCGGGGCACTATCTTAGCTTTTCTCCGGAGGGCACATGCGCAGTCCGGTTTCTGGGAGGGCGTTAGGCGAATGGAACGCGATCAAAAGCAGGGGATTCGGGCATAGCGAGTTGACTTCTGTCGGCATCTTGGCGCCGATTTCAGCGCTTCCCACATGCCCGTTCTTGGATACCTGCCGGTTTGCCGACAACTCATCAACTGCCCGGTTAAAGGAGTAAAGATATAATTTCCTCGACAGTCTCATGGCCCTTGCTGCCGGAACGATTCTCGGGCAGTGCGAAATCCGCTCACCCCTGGGTGCAGGCGGAATGGGCGAAGTCTACCGCGCGCACGACACCCGGCTGAATCGTGAGGTCGCGATCAAAGTGTTGCCCGAGTCCGTCAGCTCTGATCCCGAAAGGTTGCGCCGCTTCGAGCAGGAAGCGCGAGCGGCTGCGGCGCTGAATCATCCCAACATTCTTGCGGTTTACCAGATGGCGACGCACGAGGGTGTGTCGTATATGGTTACCGAGCTGCTTGAGGGCGAGACGCTGCGCGAGCGGCTCAGGCGCGGAGCGATCCCGTTGCGCAACGCGATAGATTANNTTCCTGACCAGAGATGGACGGGTCAAGATTCTCGACTTTGGTCTGGCCAAACTTGCACTGCCACAAACCGCATCCACCGAAGAAGAGACGGTTACGCTGCAGGGAACCGAACCGGGCGTGGTGATGGGGACAGTGGGCTACATGTCTCCCGAGCAGGTGCGGGGACAAGCGGCCGATCATCGCTCTGACATTTTTTCCTTCGGCACGATTTTTTACGAGATGCTGGCGGGCAAGCAGACGTTTCGCAAGCCGACGGCGGCGGAAACCATGACCGCAATATTGAACGAGGATCCGCCATCCATCGCGCAGCTTGCGGCGAATACGTCTCCTAATCTTCAGAGGGTGGTGCAGCGCTGTCTGGAGAAGAATCCGGAGCAGCGCTTCCATTCAGCGCATGATTTGGCGTTCGCGCTGGAAGCGATGTCGGACTCGGCAATCTCCTCCCATGCCGCCAATCTGCCGGAGCGGAAGAAATCGGCTCGCCAGCGAACTGCAATCGCGGCGGCCTTGGTGGCAGCGGCCCTGGGTGTTGCAGTGCTCGCGTATTTTGGGATGCGCGGTGAAGCCGTGCCTAAGATTTCCGAATACATCCAGCTTACCCATGACGGCCAGCGGAAACGGGTGATCGCAACTGACGGTTCGAGGCTTTACCTCACGCTAGGCACAGACCTATCACACGCTGTCGGTGCGATGTCGGTGTCTGGCGGTGAGCCGGCACGCATTCCGACGCCTTCGGCCATGATGGCCGCTACGGGCTTGTCGGCGGATGGCTCGGAGCTTCTGTTGGTGGATGAGAAGGGTGATCCGCCGTCAGGGCCACTCTGGAGTATGCCCGTTCTGGGCGGCTCACCCCGCAGATTAGGAGAGACAGAAGGAAACTCGGCCTCATGGTCGCCCGATGGCAAAAGGCTGGTCTATGGCAATGTGGGCGACTTGTTCCTGGCGAACGCCGACGGGAGCGAACCCCACAAGCTGATCACCATGAAGGCGCCCTCGACTGTCGCGAATCCCGACTGGTCGCCGGACGGCTCCCACTTGCGATTCGAAACTTGGGACACTGCTCGCGTTGCGAGCGAGCTTTGGGAAATCTCGGTGGATGGAACGGGCTTGCATCTCTTGCTTCCCGGCTGGAAACCGACCGAGCGGCAGTGCTGTGGGAAGTGGACGGCAGATGGAAAGTACTATGTCTTCGTGTCACACGGCCAAGTCTGGGCATTGCCGCGAAAGGGAAGTCTCTTCGGCTCTGAACCAAAACCGATCCAATTGACTTTCAGTCCGATGTCGCTGGAAACTCCGTTGCCCAGCAAGGATGGAAAGAAGTTGTTCGTGGTGGGNNGAATACGTTGACTTCTCGAAAGATGGCCAGTGGATCGCGTATGTCTCGTATCCCGAAGGCGTTCTGTGGCGCAGCCGGGTTGACGGGAGCGAACGATTGCAACTCACCGTTCCACCCGGGTATGCCGTAAACCCGCGCTGGTCGCCGGATGGCAAGGAGATCGTATTTTTCGAAATGTTCGCAGGCAAGCCTGCCAAGATCTTTGAGGTTTCTCCCGAAGGGGGGAGCGCGAGGGCACTGATGCCCGACGATGCAAACTCGGAATGGGACCCGGTCTGGTCGCCAGATGGGAGTCAGATCGCCTTCGGCGGCAGTTCCGTGAATGCTGCGTCGAATATCTCTATTCTTGATTTGGGGACTCACAAAGTGTCAGCTCTGCCGGGATCACAAGGCTTGTATGCGCCTCGCTGGTCACCGAACGGTCGCTACATGCTGGGGTTGTCAGAAGATGAAACAATACTTTTCCGCTTCGATTTCCAGACGCAGAAATGGACTGAGATAGAGAAGGGCGCGGTCGCCTGGCCAAACTTTTCGAAGGACGGGCAGTATGTTTATGCCCTGTATGGCCGCGGTGCGAGTGGTGTGCTCAAGATTCGCCTTCAAGACGGCAAGGCGGAACCAGTGGGTGACTTGAAGAATTTTGTGGGAACTGGCCACTTTAGCGATTCCTCGCTGTCTCTCACTCCCGACGAGTCACTCTTGCTGTTTCGCGATGCTGGAACTTCCGATGTGTATGCCCTCGACTTGGAAGAGCCGTAAGCGGCACCGGCGTATCAGCCGCGCCGCTTACAAGGGTTTTCTCACCTCTGGAAAAGACGACGACCAGGACGGATCCGGCGTGAAGGAAGCTAGCGGGAATGTGCGAAGCTGCAGTAGCTTGAGCCTAATACCTGCAGACTGTTGCTAGTTTCGGGCGAATGACGGGCAACCCTTACCTTGCAGACTTGGGAAGGTTTG
>PMSZ01000362.1:1717-3050 GCA_003168235.1 Acidobacteriaceae bacterium | reverse complement strand
TCCTGCCACGGAGCAGAAGCCTCAAGTGCGGGCGGGAAGACGGGCATCGGACGCAAAAATGGCGGAGCCTGGGGTTTCGCTCCGCCATCTCGATTGGTTGGACTATGCCAACTTGGGCTTCTTTTCCGTCTTGGCGGCTGGCTTCGGCGCGGCCTTCTTGCTGTCTCCGCCTTGTCCTTGGCGGCCAATTGCTATCCAGCGGAACGATGGCGATCTGCACCTGGTATTTGCCGGCGTAGTTCCCCGAAAAACTCATGGATGGCCAGGCGCATCCCTTCGCGACAACCTATTTGCTCGATTTCCGACTTCCGCCATGGCGCGCAGGGCGCTTCCATGGTTAGCTCCAAAGCGATTGCCTTCTCCAATTCGTCAAGGTCGTTGATTCCATCCTTGAATTGTGATTGGAGTCGAGCGCGTGTGACGTTGCGGCCCTCGATACGGGCGAAGCGATACTGCTCAAATTCGCGATTCATCTGATTTCTCCTCAAAAGAGTGATCTAGTGAAAAAGAAAGCGCCAGCCATCGGAACCGATGGCTGGCGCGGGATTATATTGCTGGCGTTTTAGTGGCTCAGGAACAGTTTGCCGTCTGCATTGAAGGCACTGCGGAGGATGATTCTTGCTTCACGGAGATTACGATGAACCGTACTCCGATCAGTACCCATCGCTTGGGCAATCGCATTCGGATTAAGGATCGGCCTTCTGCCTCTTTCCCTTTTCCATCTGTCAGGATCGCCCGATGCCGTGAAAGCGTGCTCCTTGAGCGCCTCGTCCGGGCCGAGTGCTCGAATGCAGAGTAGAGTTGCGCACACATCGGGTCGCAAGTTCGGGAAGCCGGTTACCTGATCGAGTAGTTCCCGAGCGATGATGTCCTGCTCGGCCTGATTGTTGTGCGCCTTGATATGGATGGGAAGCGCAGCGAGATCGGCGACTGCCCGAATGCCGTCGTTCTCCTCGCGCTTAAAATACGATCGCACGGCTCCCAACGCCAGTGCACGAAGTAGATAGCGTCGAAAAGCATCGCTCCCCGTCTCCACGGCAAAGTTGCACTGAAACACGGCAATCGCCGCCGCGACTGCGCCATCGTACATCAATTCAAGTTGCCAATCTGATGGGTAAATGAAAACCTTGTGCGCCCGACGGCGCGCGGCCTTCTCAGCCAAGGGAAGCGTGCAGGCAAGAAATACATCCAGTGCGCTCGGATGGCCGTGATCGTGGCGGTACACGGCTTCGGCAACCTGAATGCGTTCTGTCTTCTCGGAGGTTGTGAACAGATGGTGCAGTAGATCCGACATCTGTAGAGTGTCGAGAGTGGGAATTTTGTTGTGGGTGAG
>PMSZ01000362.1:528-1627 GCA_003168235.1 Acidobacteriaceae bacterium | reverse complement strand
CAGCGGTCGGAGTGAAGCGGAGAGCCTTTACAGGTTCCTCCCGCCTCTGCCAGAACGCCGCCTGAAGCGGGGGCACTTGATAAAAGAAGAAATTTAGGAGACTTCCTCACTGCGCCACGCGCATTCAGGTCCGACTTTTCGGACGCTACCAACACCGATGGAAATCTCCCAAAGAAAAATCTCACCGCCTTGTCGCGAAAAGATCATTGCTCCTCCACTAGTTCTATGGAGCACTTTGAGGTCTCACCAGATGCCGAACGCCATGGTGGGTTTTCGATTCTGCGCAAGTTGGTGGCAAACGAATGGAAAAGACGTCTACGACATTCACGAACCCGTCTCTTCCTCTACGAGCTGCGCACTATGTGCGCATGTCCACCGAGCATCAGCAGTACTCCCCTGAGAACCAACTGGAGGTGGTCCGCCAATACGCCGCCTCCCACCAAATGGAAATTGTTCGTGAGTACTCGGATCATGGGCGAAGTGGTCTAAATATCGCAGGACGCGAAGGGCTGAATAAGCTCATGTCGGACGTGGAAAACAAGCGGACAGACTTTTCCGCACTGCTTGTGTACGACGTCAGCCGGTGGGGGCGCTTCCAGGATGTAGATGAAAGCGCCTATTACGAATATGTGCTCAAGAGAGCCGGCATTCGCGTCCATTATTGCGCTGAGCAGTTCGAGAACGACGGGAGCATGTCATCTTCCGTTCTCAAAACGTTGAAGCGTTCGATGGCGGCCGAATACAGCCGGGAGCTGTCAGTCAAGGTCTTTTCCGGGCAGTGTCGTCTGATCGAACTGGGATTCCGTCAAGGTGGTCCTCCCGGATATGGTCTGCGGCGACAGTTGATTGACCGGGACAGGAATCCCAAGGGGCTGTTGGGTCGAGGAGAGCGAAAGAGCCTGCAGACAGATCGCGTCATCCTGGTGCACGGCCCGGAATTGGAGGTTGAGACAGTTCGTCAGATTTACGAACTGTTTGTCGCTCAAAGGAAAATAGAACGCGAGATCACGGCCGAATTGAACGGTCGCGGAGTTTTGGGAGAGGATGGGCGTCCATGGACACGCGCGACAGTTCATCAGGTACTGACCAACCCTAAATA
>PMSZ01000362.1:0-501 GCA_003168235.1 Acidobacteriaceae bacterium | reverse complement strand
CACGTCATCACCATCTCTCGGATCAGGATCTTCTTGAAAAGCTTCGGGAATTGCTGCGGGCTCGGGGACAGCTCTCAGGAATCCTCATCGACGAAACCGAGGATATGCCTTCGAGTTCTTGCTACTCTTCGCGCTTTGGCAGTCTTACACGCGCCTATTCGCTCATTGGATGGACACCAGACAGAGACTATGCCTACATCGCAATCAACCGCTTGCTGCGACGGAGACACGCAGACATTATTGCTTCGATGCTGGATCGACTGCTCGCCTTGGGAGCGACGGTCAGCGTCAACCAGCAGACAGATTTGTTGACGATAAATTCCGAATACACAGCGTCCCTGATCCTTGCAAGATGCCGCCAGACTCGTGCAGGTAATTGCCGCTGGCAGCTTCGATTCGATGAGGGTTTGCAACCGGACATTATCATCGCAGCGCGTCTTCAGCCGGGCAATGAAGAGATCCTCGATTACTATCTCCTGCCCCGTCTTGATGTCCTGACGG
>PMSZ01000123.1 GCA_003168235.1 Acidobacteriaceae bacterium | reverse complement strand
GTCAGATTGCAGAGGTTAAGGCCCCACAGAATAAACGGGCGACGGCGACGGCGGGGTTTCACCTCTGCAATCTGACCTCTTACCTCTGACCTCACTCCACTCAATTATGACGAACACTTCTTCTCCAATTGCTTTTCTTTTCCCCGGGCAGGGTTCGCAAGCCGTTGGCATGGGCAAGGAACTGGCGTCGAACTATGCCGTGGCGCGGCGGACTTTTGAAGAAGCGGACGAGGCGCTCGGGTACAAGCTGTCCGAAGTTTGTTTTGAAGGTCCGGAAGAAAAACTGAAGCTGACCGAAATTACGCAGCCGGCGATTCTGACGGCTTCGATTGCGGCGTGGCGCGTGCTGCAGGAAAAAGGTCTGAGGGCGGATTTTGTGGCGGGGCATAGTTTGGGTGAATATTCGGCGCATGTGGCCGCGGGTACGCTGAGCTTTGCCGATGCGGTGAGAACGGTTCGCAATCGCGGAAAGTATATGCAGGAAGCGGTGCCGGTGGGCATGGGCGCGATGGCGGCGATTCTTGGAATGCCGCTCGAGAAAGTCAGCGAAATTGCGAAGGAAGCCGCGCAGGGAGAAGTTTGCCAGGTGGGCAATATTAATTCGCCGGAACAGATTGTGATTTCGGGGCACGCCGGCGCGGTGAATCGGGCGGTCGCGCTGGCCGTCGAACGCGGCGCGAAAAAGGCGGTGCTCCTGCCGGTGAGCGCGCCTTTCCATTGTGCGCTGATGCAACCGGCGCAGGACCGACTGGCGGAGGATTTGCGGGCGCTGAGTTTTCAGAATCCGTCTTCATTGTCCCCGGTGGTGTGCAACGTCGATGCGGTGGTGGTTGATTCCGCGGAGGCCTCGCGCGACGCGTTGATTCGGCAGGTGACGGGCACGGTGAAGTGGGAGCCGTCGGTAAGACTGCTGATCGATAAAGGCGCCAGCCTGTTTATCGAAGTTGGTCCGGGAAAAGTTCTGTGGGGATTGATGCGGCAGATCGACCGCTCAAAGACGTGCCTGAACGTGGGCGATGAAGCCTCGCTGCAGAAGACGCTGGCGCAGGTTGCGGCCCTGGCGGCGTAACGGCGTTATCTCCTCGATCAAATTCTCGGCAGTCTAATCCACAATCTAGAACGGGTACACGGTCATCGTTTTGTCTGATCTCTGGACGAACATGCGAGCGTGTTCGCTGCGTTCGTTGACGATGACCTCGACGAGCACGCCTCCGGCGCCGAAGCCTTTGGTGTTGGCCGATCCGTAAATGCGGTGCGATTTGACGAGGCCCCACTCGCCTCCCGGTCCCCAGTCGCGATAGAAATCGGAGTACGGATATTTCGAATATTTCTCGCGGTGCTGCAGCCAGTTGGGATCGTTGAAGTAAATGCCATAGGCATCTTCGTAGTGCTGCTGCTGCAGCGCGCTGAAGAACCTGTCGACCGCGTGTTCTTCCGGCCAGTTGCGGTACATCCAGGCGAGGACGGCGAGAACCACGACGGCGAGGAGCGCGGCGACAATCTTGATTTTGCGCCGCCGGGCGCGGGCAACATCGAAGGGCTGGGCATCAAGCAAGGTCATAGCGCTGCCATAAGCATAATCAATTTCGGAAAGATAGCAACCGGTTAGAGTTCGGATCGCCGATTCGAGCGTTATTAGTCGAGCGTGGTTGGTTGGGCGTGGTTAATCGGGCGGTGTTAGTCGGGCAATCCGATTTTATGTGCCAGTTCGGCGAACCGCGGGTCGGAGCGCAGCGGGGCAAAAGGGATGAAGGTTTTCAAACCGATCAGCAGCCAATCGTGCTCCTGATAAGCGATGTTGAGCCAGCGGAAGGCCTGATCTTTGTCTCCCAAGTCGGCATACATCACAGCAATCTCCTCAGCCGAAAAGTAGTCGCCCGCTTTAATCCGTTGTGCTTCCCGGTATGCGATGGCTTTGGTGAGCGCGCCCTTCCATCCAGCGGAACGGAATCCCTGATCTAAGGCATCGGCAAAGCCAACTTCCTCAGGGATGCCCGAGAGTCGGCCTTCGATCTTGAATTCTTCAACGACTTGCGGGTACATGTGTTTCGCCCAATACGCTTTGGCCAGGCAATCATGGGCGATCTCGAAGGTCGGGTCGTCGGCTACCAGCTTCTGGCATATCGCGATCGCCTGGTCGTATTGTCCTGCGGTGGTGAGAATGCCGCCGAGCTCTCTTGTGATGACGGGTGACTGGGGATCGAGCTGACGCGCGCGATTGATTTCCGCGAGAGCTTCCTGCTGCCTGCCGCCAATCCTGTCCAAGCTTTCCGCATACCACTGGTGAGCCGAGGCGTCGCTGGGATCGAGTTCCAGGGCCTTTTTGAACTCAGCCTCGCCTCCAGCAAAATCCCAGTCGTATTGCGTCTCATTCACGCCCAGCACGGCGTGGGGATGAGCCAAGGTCGGGTCCAACTCCAGGGCCTTGCGGGCGGCGGCATTCGATTTAGGAAAATTTTCGCTGGGAGATGCGGCATAGTTAGGCAGGACCGAATAGGCATCGGCCAGAACGGAATAGGCCAAAGCGTAACTGGGATCTTTGGCAATGGCCTCATTCAAGTAGGAGATGGCGGTCTCAAGGTCGGGACGGGTGCGCTTGTTCCAGGCGTAGCGCCCTTTCAAATAGAGATCGTAGGCGTCCGGATTCTGCGTGCCTTGCCGGGTGACCTGCTGCTTTTCCGCGAGGCTGAGCTTGGAGCGCAGTTTGTCGGCGATGTCGCCGGCCATCCGCTGCTGCAACGAGATGATCTCGGAGCTCTTGATGCTGTAGTGCTGTCCCCAGATTACGGTGTTGTCGCGGACGTCGGTCAGCTCGGCGCTCACTTCGATGGTGTCTCCGCGGGGCACGACTCGCCCGCTGACCAGCGCGGAAACTCCCAAATCGTTGCCCATTTTCTGGACGTCGACATCTTTGCCTTTGTAGCGGAAGACCGAGCTGCGGGACCGGACGCGGAGTTCGGGTACGTGGGCGAGGCTGTCGATCAAAGATTCGGTGATGCCGTCGCTGAGATAGTCGGTATTGGCGTCTCCACCGGCGTTGGTGAACGGGAGCACGGCGATGGAATCGAGGCCCGGAGAGCGATAAAGGGTGGCCAGAGTCAGAATTGCGACGGCAAAGATGGGGGCCATGACCAGCACGGCGGTCCGCCAACGAGGATGGGCCGCAGTGTGTCGCAGCGAAGGTTCGGCGGAGCACGGATCGGCGAAGGATGGATCTTCTATGGCGATGGCACTGCAATTGTCGGGGCCGCGACCATCGAGATTGCGACCATCAATGACTGTGAGCCGTGCGCCGGTGCGGCCGGCTTCGGGCTGCGCGTCGGTGTCGGATGAAGGCGAGATGACACCCGAGTTCTGGGGCCCGGCCAGCCAAGTCGTAAGTTCGTCCGTGTAGGAATAGATGCGGCCTTTACCGCCGGGGACACGATACACAGGGAGACCGCGTTCCTTCTCCCAGCGGCGCACGGTGCGCTCGTCGCGGCCGAGGAAGGCAGCAATTTCCTTCCAGGAATCAAGGCGCTGATTGGTTGTCTGCCGCGCGGAAATATCGCCCATCTATAAAACACCCGCAAACAAGAATTTTAGCCGAGGTGATTCGATGCCGGGGAGGGCAGGAGCCTTCAAATTATACGCTGAACGGAGAGCGGTAAGCTCCTCCTTATTTGTGGCCGGGCCTGGGGCCCGTCCAAATATTGATGAGCGAGCAGGAGCGAAGGCGTCCGCTCGCGGGGCGGTTCGGTTGTCGACCGTAACCCATGGCAAATCAATGTGATAAATCAATGTTATAAGACGAAGGGCCGCCGTCCATTGGAGTCTGGCATTCTGCCTCGCCGGCTCTAAATAGCTGCTGTTTTTCTAAAGCGCGGCATCAGGTTGCCGATATAGGCATCAAGTCAGCCGAAAAGCGCCGAAAGCGATCTCTCGGCCTGACCTTGTGATCCGCGGAGCGCGGGAACATGGAGCGGTGACCCCAATGGACAAGATCCGAGCGCTGATCGTGGACGACTCC
>PMSZ01000150.1:6512-6733 GCA_003168235.1 Acidobacteriaceae bacterium | reverse complement strand
CCTGAAAACAGCAGAGAAGTAGTTGGAGTGGAGCGACGGGCGCCCTCGCCCGTCCAAGGCAATCTCAACCCAAAAACAACAGGGGGTGCGCCACTTCTCGCCTTTGAGAAGTGGCCCGTCCAACCGTCGATCCCGAAGGCTTCTCCACATGGCCTTTCATCCACGCTTCCGCCTGATCACAACCCAGTCATTCGCTGCAGGCGCTCGGGATAGCGATCACC
>PMSZ01000150.1:0-6461 GCA_003168235.1 Acidobacteriaceae bacterium | reverse complement strand
GGTGTGGCTGCTTTCTGCCTGGCCATTCTGCCGAGCAGATCGACCACTGCCTGGTTCGCCTTCAGAGCTTCCGGCGTATAGCGAGGCAGCTTGCTGCGAAAATCGGAGTCCGCAAACTTGGTATTCTCATCCATCTTTCCGGTGAGGAAGCCTCTTCCCAGCGGGCTATAGGGGACAAACCCAATCCCAAGTTCTTCCAGAGCCGGCAAAACTTCCGCTTCGGGCGTCCTCCACCACAGCGAGTATTCGCTTTGCAGCGCGGTCACGGGCTGAACCGCGTGCGCGCGGCGGATGGTTTTCGCTCCTGCCTCGGAAAGTCCGAAATGCTTGACCTTGCCGGCTTGAATCAGTTCCTTCACCGTGCCGGCTACATCTTCGATGGGCACGTTCGGATCAACCCGATGCTGATACAGCAGGTCGATGGTTTCAACCCGCAGCCGCTTGAGCGACCCTTCGACGGCCTGCTTGATGTGCTCGGGCTTACTATTCACACCGGCCGCTCCCGGGCGATTATCGTTGCCAGGACGATCGCGGGTACTCACGTCGAATCCAAACTTGGTGGCAATGACCACACGGTCGCGGACGGGAGATAGCGCTTCGCCGACGAGTTCTTCGTTTGTGTACGGGCCATAGACCTCGGCCGTATCGAAGAAGGTGATGCCCCGATCGACGGCCGTCCGCAGGAGAGAGATCATCTCCTGCTTATCTTTCGGCTCACCATAGGAAAAGCTCATGCCCATGCAGCCGAGGCCGAGGGCTGAGACTTCCAAGTTGCTTTTTCCAAGTTTGCGGGTTTGCATTATTTTCCTTCCGAACCGTTGCCCTAATCTCAAGATTAGCCGAAATGCGGGTGCCTCGTCCTATTCGCCTTCTCTGTGATAGAGCCTGCCGTGAGCACCGCCGAAGGAGCGGGGATGTTGACCTCCACATGCGCAACTCAGTTTCGGGTCGCTTATCCGAAGCGCCGTGCTGATGGACTTCACTCATGGTGGTATGATGGTAGTATGAAAGGTAGTATAAAAGAGAAGACCTCTATCACACTTTCACAAGATGTGCTCACAGGGATTGATCGCATCGCCGGACCGAAGCAATCGCGCTCGGCTCTCATCGAAGCCGTGCTCAGGCAGTACTTGCGCAGACGGGCACGGGCACAGATCGAAGCGCGCGATCTCGAACTCATCAATAAAGCGGCGCATGAGCTGAATGCCGAAGTGGAGGACATTCTCCGTTATCAGGACCCTGAGGCCTAGCGGGCAGCCGAGTTAGAGATCAGAAGATGAGACGAGGCGAAATCTATCGCGTTCATCATCCGGCTGGCGACCCTAAACTTTACCGGAGTTTCGTCGTCGTGAGCCGCCAGGTCCTCGTCGATTCCAGATTCCCCACCGTTATCTGCGCGCCAATACTCACTCGCGGACATGGATTTTCAACCCAGGTCTCCATCGGTGTCGACGAAGGCTTGAAGCATGAAAGTTGGATCCTGTGCGACAACCTCATAAGTCTCCGCAAGGTGCAGCTGACCCGCTTCGTTGGGTCGCTGGCTCGCGCCAAGATTGAGGAACTGGACCGCGCGCTCAAAATTGCCCTCGCCTTGGAATAACTTGTAAGAATCCATCCACATACTTGCGGGCCTATAATTTCAACAGCGGGATGATTTCTGTTGTCCAACTCGGGCAGGTCGATTACAGCGAAGGGCTTCGACTGCAGCGGAAGCTGGTCGACCTGCTCAAGGCGGGAGAGATCGGCGACGTGTTGCTGTTGCTCGAGCACACTCCGGTCATTACGCTGGGACGCAATGCCAAGGCTGCCAACGTGCTGGCTTCGACCGAATCGCTGGCGGCGCGCGGGGTCGAGGTGTTTGAATGCGACCGCGGCGGAGACGTTACGTTTCATGGGCCGGGACAGTTGGTCGGGTATCCCATCATTGACTTGCGCGGGTTTGACAGGTCTCAGGTGTCAGGTCTCAGGTGTCAGGAAGAAGCTTCCGACTCGGCAGCCGAAGAAGCGCCGGTGCGGCGAAAGACTCTCGGCGCGGTCGATTATGTTCGAAGGCTGGAGGAAGTGCTGATTCGCACCTGCGCTGATTTTGGCATTCCGACGCGGCGCGTGGCGGGGATGACGGGAGTTTGGACCGAAGCGGAGCCGGCGGCCGCTGTTGTCGAAAGCGCCGTTGTCGAAAGCGCTGTTGTCGAAAAAAAGATTGCGGCGATCGGGGTGCATATTTCCCGCTCCGTGACTTCGCACGGATTTGCTTTGAATGTCGATCCCGACCTTAGCTACTTCAACCTGATCGTGCCTTGCGGAATTGCCTCTAAGCCGGTGACGTCAATGCGGGAAGAGTTGGGGCGCGAAGTCAATGGGAACGACGTGGCTCACTCGCTGTCGCGAAATTTTGGCAGCGTTTTCGGAAGCCAGATGCTGTGGGTCGAGAACCTCGACGTTTTGCTTGGACTATCGGTTGGAGTTCCGATGCGAGCTCCCGAAGCGGTGCGGCGGCTGCACGGCGACGAGGATTGGTTTCTGGCCTGACTTTCGCGGGCGGGGGCGCCCGCGCCACACAAGCCGGTGATAGCATATTGCGGGATTATCATCATGAAGATGAAGAAAAAAACCGCTCCTGCCGCCCCCACCGCCCCCGTCACAAAGAAGAACGGCTCCGGTTCACGGGCTGCGGTCAAGCATCAGGAACCCAAAGTTCCCTCCGCAGGTCCGAACGGCGATGTAGGTCCGAACGGCGATGTGCGCAGCTACTCCATTCGCGATTACCGGCTGGAAAAACCTTCCTTTACGGTGCGGCAGGTTCGCGCGGGTGATGAAGTTCACTATGAAGTGGAAAGCGGAGATCTCTCCGCGCCCGTACCTCCGATTCGCGAATCGAAATATCTGTCGAAGCAGCAGGTGATCGAGATTTATCGCTGGATGGTATTGAACCGGCGCATGGAAACGGCGCTCGAAAATCTCTACAAGCAAGGGAAGGTTGTGGGCGGCGTTTACTTCGGGCTGGGGCAGGAGGCTTGCTCCTGCGCGTCGGCTTACGCGCTCGGCAAAGATGACTGGATGGGGCCGATGATCCGCAATCAGGGATCGCTGCTGGTGCGCGGCTTTGTGCCGGCCGACATCATGATGCAGTACATGGCGAAGTCGGGTTCCCCCACACGAGGGCGTGACGGCACATCGCACTACGGCGACATTGAGAAGCGCAACGTGGCATCGCCGATCTCGATGCTGGGCGATTTGATTCCAGTGTTGGCGGGCGTGGCATTGGGGGCGCGGCTGCAGGGGAAAAATATCGCGGTGATGACCTGGATCGGCGACGGCGGGCAATCGACCGGTGTGACCTACGAAGGGATAAATTTTGCCGCAGTGCAAAATCTGGGATTGGTACTGATTGTCGAAAATAATCTTTGGGGATATTCGACTCCGGCGGACATGCAGTTTCACGTCAAGGACCTGGCCGAGCGCGCGATTGGGTATGGCATTCCCGGCGTGATCGTCGATGGCACTGACGCGTGCCAGGTTTATGACGCGTGCCACGAAGCTTGCGAACGGGCGCGGCGGGGCGAAGGTGCGACGTTGATTGAAGCAAAGATGATGCGCATGAAGGGACACGCGATCCATGACGGCGCGGAGTATGTTCCGAAGCCGATGTTCGAGTATTGGAAGAAGAGAGATCCGATTGCGCGGCTGGAAGATTATCTGGTGAAAAAGAAAAAGTGGCTGACGCCGGCCGAGAACGATGAGCTGATCGCGAGCGTGGAGCGGGAACTGGAAGCCAACCGTGAAGTGGCGATGAATTCTCCGATGCCAACGCCCGAATCGGCCGAGGGCGGGGTGTTTTGCGAGGCCGGATGCCACGAGATCAGGCCGAGATACGCTGTGCCGAAGTCGGCTGGAGCGGGAAAATCCGGCGGTCCGAAGCGCTCCGAAGCAGCGGTACATCTGAAGTAGACGGCTCCCTACATTTTTCGCGCCGGGCAGAGGCGGTCGGACGCGCGGGTGTTATGCTTCTTCCCGCTTGCTGGTTCGGTTTCGAATGCTGACCGTCCTCAAATATTTCGGGCTTGCGTTTAGCGCTCTGCTGCCGGTGGTGAATCCTCTGGGTTCGGCGCTGGTTTTTCTTGGGCTGGTGGGCGTGGCGCCGCCGGAGATCTACCGCAACCTTGCCCGCAGGATTGCCATGAATGCGACGCTCTTTCTGCTGGTGGTGGAGCTGGTCGGAGCGGCTTTACTGAACTTCTTTGGTATCTCTCTTCCCGTCGTCCAGGTGTCGGGCGGCTTTGTTTTGGCGGCCATGGGATGGGGGTTGCTGAACGGACCCGACGCTGCCCCGAGCGCGCCCCGCACTGACGCTGGAACGGAAGAATTACGTTCTCTGGAATCGCAGGTTTTTTATCCGTTCACGTTTCCGGTGACGGTGGGTCCGGGTTGCATCGTAGTTATGCTCACGGTGAGCGCCCACGCCTCGCGGACGAAGACTCTGGAGGACGTGCTCGGCCATATCGGAATTCTTATTGCGGCGGTGGCGTTGAGTGTGACTGTCTACCTCAGCTACCGTTACGCACCGGGAATCACGCGGAAGATTTCGCCGCAAACGATCCGCGGGATTGTGCGGGTGATTGCATTTATTCTCCTGTGCATTGGTGTGCAGATTGCCTGGCGGGGCGTACAAACGCTGATTCAAAGTGTGGCGAAGTAACCCGCCGCACGCTCCGATTGCCAAAAACTGAATCGCGGGCATAACTTATTTCGATTGGACTCGGGGTCGGCCAGCACCTAGAGTCTTGAGGTGCCGCACAGCCGTACCCGAACCCGTAGCTTCTTGAGACCCATGGCCATGCCGGAGTCTGCCCGCGCGCTGTTTCGGCCTCCCTTCCGGAATTATCAGCTCGATGGCGCCTACGATGAGATGTTCGAGGCTCCAGGAGTGCCGCGTCCGCATTATCAGGCACTCTTCCAGACGCTGCTGGCGTTGCCGGCCGAGGAAATGCGCAAGAGCCAGCAGGCGGCCGATCTCTCATTTCTGCATCAGGGCATTACGTTTACCGTGTACGGCAACGATGAGGGCACGGAGCGCGTCTTTCCCAACGACTTGTTGCCGCGCATCATTCCGCACCAGGAATGGCGGAAGATCGAAAGCGGGCTGACGCAAAGGATCGCGGCGCTGAACCTGTTTCTGGAGGACGTCTACCACCGCGGCAGAATCCTGGCGGACGGCGTCGTGCCCCGGGAACTGGTGTATAGTTGCCGTCACTTCCGCCGCGAGATGCGGCATCTCACGGTGCCGCGCGGGATCTACGTCAGCATCTGCGGCACCGACCTGGTGCGGCTTCCGGATGGCAGCTTTGCCGTGCTGGAAGACAATCTGAGAGTGCCGAGCGGCGTCAGTTACATGCTGGCTAACCGCAATGTTCTGAAGAAAGTTTTCCCCACGCTGTTCCGCGACTACGGAGTCTCTCCTGTCGATCATTACCCGCAGGCACTGCTGGCGACGCTGCGGGCGTTGAGTCCGGCGCACTCAGCGACGCGACATGAGCCGACGGTGGTGCTGCTGACTCCGGGCGTATTTAATTCGGCATACTTCGAGCACACGTTTCTGGCGCAGCAAATGGGGATCGAGTTGGTCGAAGGACGCGATCTCCTGGTGCACGATAACGTTGTCTACATGCGCACCACTGCCGGACTGAAGCGCGTCGACGTGATCTATCGGCGGGTGGATGACGACTTTCTTGATCCGCTGTGCTTCCGCCGCGATTCGAACCTGGGTGTTCCCGGATTGTTCAATGCGTATCGTGCCGGCAGCGTGGTGCTGGCGAACGCGGTGGGAACGGGCGTGGCCGACGACAAGGCTCTGTACGCCTACGTGCCGGCGATTATCCGCTATTTTTTGGGAGAAGAGCCCATTATTCCGAATGTCGAGACCTACCTGCTGACGGATCGCTCGCAGCGCAACCATGTGCTGGCGAATCTGGACAAGCTGGTGGTAAAAGCAGTCGGCGAGTCAGGCGGTTACGGAATGCTGATCGGACCGCACAGCACGAGGGAGGAGCGGGAAGAATTCCGGCAGCGGATCGAGGCCGAGCCGCGGAATTACATCGCACAGCCGACGTTGAGTCTTTCGCGGGCACCGTGTTTCCTGGAGGGTGAGGCGCAGGCGCGGCACGTGGATTTGCGTCCTTACATTTTGTATGGCGAAAACGTGACGCTGGTTCCGGGAGGATTGACCCGAGTGGCCCTGCGGCGCGGGTCTCTGGTGGTGAACTCGTCGCAGGGCGGCGGCAGCAAGGATACCTGGGTGTTGAATGACTAATGGTAGAGGCGATGCCCTGCCACAAAGGATCGGGTGCCCCATCCTTCGCGCTTTCTGCGAAGGGTGGGATTAAGCAGAAGTTTCGGGGAAGGGTCTCGGGTGAAGAGCAGTGGCATCCCACCCTTCGCCAACAGCGCGAAGGATGGGGCACCCG
>PMSZ01000092.1 GCA_003168235.1 Acidobacteriaceae bacterium | reverse complement strand
GCAGACTGCCGACATTTTCCGCTACAAAGACCTTCGGCTTGCATCGCTTGATGGCCTCAATCATCGCCTTGTACAAGCCGCTGCGTTTGCCATTTGCGCCAGCACGTTTTCCGTTTACTGAAATATCTTGGCAAGGAAAACCGCCGATGAGCACGTCCGTCTTGGAGGGCAGCGATTCGAGCGCATCCCAACGTCTCCGCAGAAGATATCTTTGCTGATGTTGCGACGATACGTCGCACAGGCTTTGACGTTGTGTTCGTTTGCCCAGACGATGCGGAACGGCAAACCGTCATAGCGGCGACCGAAAACTTCAAAGCCACCGAGAAAGCCAAAATCCATGCCGCCGCAACCTGAGAACATGGACACGATCGTGAACTCTGGTAATGCGACGTGCTCCGTGTGGTGAACCACTCGGTTGGCGAGATGCCCATGGAGTTCCTTCATCGGCCTTCGAGACTCTTTTCGGCGATCTGCGCCGATTGCGTTAGGGTTTAGTACGGGCATAATCACTCATCAAACTTCAGATGGGCTTGGGGAGCCTCTACCAACCGCTGTGCTTCGTGCTTCAGCCCCTCAAGTTCCGCTTCCGTGAACAATCGTCGTCCGTTGCGGTCCTTATACTGCGTATCGGGCAAACGCCGCTGTTTAAGCCAACGAAAGTACGTAGCTCGGCTGACCGGAGCGGCTGCTAGCGCCTCTCCGATTCGATAAAGTTTTTTTCCATCAATGACGACTGCCATCTTTAGCCGTCCTGCAACGTCTTGAGACGTAGTGAGACACTAGATTAATCTTATCGTTTTCGATTTGTTTTTGCAATTACGTGTGGCTGCGGTCGTAAGGTCTTGCGTGTCGAGCGATTCCCGGTGGGAATCGCTCCCCCGGAGATCCACGCCGACGACCACAATGGGCAACCGCACTTTTTTAGTTCCTTCGGTGGCAGCTTCGGCGGTTCGTCAACGTTTTTTGGTGCTTTCTTCCGCGGGCGTTCGTTACACTTCTTGGTATGGCGTCGCTCGGAGTGAAGCATAGCGAGATCGTTCAGGTTGCTCAACGTTCATTGTGCGCAAAAATGGGAAGCGTTCATAGGTACTTTTTTTGATGGGGTCACGATGAGTATAGAAATCACTTGGTTAGGCCACGCTACGATGCAGTTACGATTGGAAACGGGAGAAGTTTTTGTGCTCGATCCATGGATTGAGGGCAATCCCGCGTACCCCAAGGGGCACGAGTTCGATCGCGTGGATGCGCTTCTGGTTTCGCATGGGCACTTCGATCATATTCACGACGCGGTTCCGCTGGCGAAGAAGTTCAAGCCGAAGGTGGTGGGCATCTTCGAGTTATGCCACTGGCTGGAATCGAAGGGCGTGGAAAACTGCTCGGCGATGAATAAAGGCGGAACGCAGCCCGTGGGGCCGTTGAATGTCACCATGACGCACGCCATCCATAGCTGTGGAATCCTGGATGACGGCAAGATGCTCTACGGCGGCGAAGCGGCCGGGTATGTTTTGCATTTTCCGGATGGACGTTCGGCGTATTTCGCCGGCGACACTACCGTGTTTTGCGACATGCAACTGATTCAGAAGCTCTATCATCCCGATCTGTGTTTTCTGCCGGTTGGAGATCACTTCACGATGGGTCCGGACGAGGCGGCTATGGCGTGCCGCCTGCTGCGAACCAAAAAGGTGATCCCGATGCATTTCGGAACGTTTCCTGTGTTGACGGGGACGCCGAGCGCGCTGGGCAAGAAACTGGAAGGCTTCTACACCGAGGTGTGGGAGTTAGAGATCGGGAAGCCGGCAGAGTGGTAGAGCGATGAAAATCACTGTTGGTTTACTCCTGTTGTTCTCGTTCTGCGTATCGGGGGCGGTGAAGGACGCCTGCAGTCTGGTTACGGCGGCGGAAGCGGAGGCTGCGCTGGGAGAACCTGTAAGCGCGCCGCAGTCGGAAATGCGGCCAAGCCCGCCAGGCGAGGCGAGCGCGGGTGCGCGACATGAAAGTTAACCGATGGCGGTTTTCCTTTTTTGTGTCTCCTACACGAGCGTCTTTGGTACGCTCGGGTAAGAGGTTTATTTCCCGTGCCTGATTCCCTTTTGGATTTAGAGAAGCGCCGCTCCGAGGTATTTGCGGAGATTTCCTTGCTGGGCGATTTTCGGCCTGGTTCGATTTCGGCAACTGGCGGTCGATGCGGTACCCCAACCTGCCATGGTCATAAGCCGGACGATCCCGGCCATGGGCCCAATGTGAGACTGACTTACAAAGCAGGGGGCAAGACCGTGACCGAGAGTTTCTCCACTCCGGCCGCGCAGCGCAAGGCGGAGCGTGAACTGGAAAGCTTCCGACGGTATCAGGAGTTGAGCCGAACCTACGTCGAAGTGAATGCCCGGATATGCCGCGCGCGGCCGGTCGAAGACTCTTCGTCGCCGCGGGAAAAAAAACGGCCGAAGCGATCCGCCAGGAAATCGAACGCCAAGTAAGCGGACTGCTCCGAATCGTCTTTCAGGATCTCCGCAAGACAGGCAGGCTGGACCTGGAAGCCACAGAGATGGCGATGCGAGCCGCCATGCATCAGGCCGGGGCTGCGGCGTTGAGCCAGCTACTGCAATGCGAACCGCCCGGCCCGGACCAGCGGGAGATTCCCTGTCCCTGCGGCCACAACGCCCCTTACCGCGAGATGCGGTCGCGGCATGTGCGTACCGTGCTGGGCGCCGTCGAATTCTTTCGGCCCTGGTATCTCTGCCCGCAATGCCACAACGGGCAGTTTCCCGTCGACGCCGCTCTGGACATCGACAAGACGGACCTGTCCCCCGGTGTGCGCCGCATGCCGGCGCTGGTGGGCGCGGAGACGTCATTCGATCACGGACGCCACCAGATCGAGTTGCTCGCTGGTCTCGAAGTATCCACCAAAGCCGTCGAACGCACCTCCGAATCGATCGGCGCAGATATCGGCGGCCGCGAACAGAGCGCGGTGAACCAGGCTCTACAACTGCATCTGCCGATTATTGTGGGAGAGCCGATTCCGATTCTCTACGCGCGGATGGACGGGACCGGCGTTCCCGTAGGGAAAAAAGAAACCGAGGGGCGAGCGGGTAAAGTGCCGGGGCAACCGGTTCATACCCGCGAAGTGAAGTTCGGCTGCGTCTTCACGCAGACCGGCTGGGATGACGAAGGCTATGCCGTTCGCGATCCGGGCTCAACAACCTACACGGGGGCGATTGAGACGGCCGGTGAGTTTGGCAGCCGGATCTACCTGGAAGCCTGGAATCGCGGCTGGACTCGGGCTGAAAAGAAGGTCGTCATCGGAGACGGAGCCCAATGGATCTGGAACCTTGCGGACCAGCACTTTCCTGGAGCTGTGCAGATTGTCGATCTGTTTCATGCCCGCCAACACCTCTGGGAAGTGGCTCGCATCCTCCACCCCGCCGACGCGCCGCGTCAGAAGCAATGGATTCTGCGCCACCAGCCTAAACTCGACGGCGGACACATCGAAAAGCTGGTCCGGTTCCTGCGAGCCATCGATGCTTCCACGCCCGCGGTGGCCGACACTGTCCGAATCGAGGCCGCTTACTTTGAGAACAACGCCGACCGCATGCGCTATCCCGAGTTTCGCCGCCAGCACCTGTTCGTCGGCTCCGGCGTGATCGAAGCCGGATGCAAAACCGTCATCGGCTCCCGCCTCAAACAGTCCGGTATGTTCTGGACGGTCAACCATGCAAACGCCATCATCGCCCTGCGCTGTTGCCACCTTAACGGTCGCTTCGAGGACTACTGGGAGTCCCGCCGTGCTGCATAGCTTCCACTTCTCTGTCGCGCACCCTCGGTGCGCTTCTCGTACTGGGAACGGATGCGCAGAAGTTCTCTGAAGATAGGAGCATCCCTCTGGAGACGATCGCCGTGCGCCCAAATACCTTCTGGGAGCCGTCCATGTGCCCGTTATGCAAGGCACGTGTTCCGCTACAGGACCGGGGTGGGTTCGGAGAGGAGCTTCGCTAAGGCCGGTATCGCCGGTAACCGAAAACCGCCAACTCAATCTCCCTCCCTTTCAACAACTTCCCGCCCGCTTTACGGATTCCCCTCTCCCACACCCCGTACTCTCATGCCAGAGAAACATATGCACGCCCCTCCCAAATTCCGTCGCGGCGAGCAGGTCAGCAGCCTGCTCGAAATCGCCGCCGTTTGCTCCCTCTTCCGCTCGCATAGAGGTGAGCACTTCGCCAACGTCCCCCAAAGCGCCATCTCGACCAGCGCCTACCCGCTGAACTCTCTCGACTTCAAAGCCTGGATGGTCAACCGCTACCGGAACGAAACCAACGCCCCGCCCACGGCGCACGCGTTACGAACCGTGCTTCACACCCTCCAGGCTCAAGCGCAATTCGGCCAGACTGGCGAAGCCCCCGCGGGCCCCCGCCTGCTGCCCGGCAACCAAACCATCGTCCTCGATCTCGCCGATTCCGAATCCCGCTGCGTCGAAATCTCCAAGCACGGTTGGGAGCCCAAAGACGGCGTCGCTTTCGCGTTTCAACGCGGCTCCGACACCGGCCAACTCCCCGCGCCCGCCGCCTCCGAAACCGGCACGCTCGAAAGCCTCCGCATCCTGCTGAACATCCCCGCCGGCCCATCCTGGACCCGCACGCTCACCTGGCTCACCGCCGCCATGCGCCCCGAAGGTCCGTACCCCATCCTCATCTTGCGCGGCGCCTCCGGAACCGGCAAATCCACCGCCGCCCGCATGCTCCGCTCGCTTCTAGACCCTGCGCGCACACCGCTCCAAACTCTTCCCAACACCGCGAACCAAATGCAAAAAGTCGCCGAGCAGCAGCGCATTCTGGCCTTCGACGACGTCCATCGCATTCCCACCGCCCTAACATCTTCACTGGCCAAAATCGCCGACGAAACCGCGCCCGTCATCCTGGTCCTCTCCGCGGATTTCAAGCACGAACTCCCCGACGCCATCAACCGCCGCGCGTTGTTTGTCGACCTCGCCGAACCCCCGCGGCTCCGCACGCTGTTCTCCCTTCGCCAAGCCTTCGAAGCTCTACAACCACAGGTGCTCGGAGCACTCTGCGACGCAGCCAGCCAAGCTCTCGCCGGCTTCGAACAGTACGCCGAACAAACCTACACCCGTCTGGCCGACTCTACGGCCTGGACCTTGGCCGCGGCCACCGCGCTCACTCTCACGGAAACCGAAATCCGGGAAGCCATCGCCGAAATCCCCATTCCCCATAGTCCGCCCCGGCCGATCCCCGATCCCCGAAAGCGGGAAGCTACTGCTGAGTTGTAAAAAGCTTGTAAAAACCCGCGGCTTCCTCCGGCAATCCTTCACTCTCACACCACGACTACGTTAAAATCAGCTTGCCCATGCAGACAATCTTAGTAATCGATGACGACGAAAGTCTGCGGGATACCATCGGAATGCTGCTCGAAAGCGAGGGGTTTCGGGCGGTTCTCGCAGGCGACGGCAAAAGCGGACTCGACCAGGCCATGGTCGCCAAACCGAACTTGATTTTGGTCGATTTACGGCTCCCTGTCATCAGTGGCGTCGACGTGTGCAAGCAACTCCGCCAATCGGGAGTGGAAACGCCCATCATCGTACTCAGTGGCGTTGGCGACGAGTTCGATAAAGTGCTGCTGCTCGAAATCGGCGCGGACGATTATCTTCCGAAGCCATTTAATCCGCGCGAACTGGTGGCGCGGATCCGCGCCGTCTTGCGCCGGGCCAAACCAACGCGCGCCGCGGACGAAGTGCCCGAAGTGCTGAGCGTGGGCGACGTCGACCTCGATCCGGCGACACGAAGCGTGCAGCGGGCCGGGCAGCCGGTCGACTTGACTTCGGTCGAATTTAATCTGCTGGAGGTTCTGTTGCGCGAGGCGGGACGAGTGGTGACGCGGGAAAGATTGGTGAACGCCGTACTCAGCCGGAAATTCATGCCCTTCGATCGCAGCATCGATATGCATGTCAGCAAGGTGCGCCGCAAGCTGGGCGACTCCGAAGAGGACGGGGACCACATCAAGACGATTCGCGGCGTGGGCTACATGTTCGCCCGCCCGGCGGCCAAGCCCAAAAAGTAGCGCGGCGAAGCCGAAGAAATAGCGATGCAATGAAAAGTCTTTTTCTCAAAATATTTCTGTCGTTCTGGGCCGCCTTGGCGCTGTCGCTGGTGCTCGCGATTTTAGTGACGATCGCCCTGCAGCCGCCGCGCCGCGGCATTGCAAGTCAGGGTCTGCAAACCTTGGCTGAAACTGTGAATGCATATCAGAGCGGCGGTGAGCATGCCGCTCACGACTATCTGGAAGCGCTTGGGCACACTCAGCATGTGCGCGCGTTCGTCTTCGATCCCTCCGGCCACGAACTCGGAGGTCGCATGGTTCCACCCTGGATCGAAGATGTCCGACGGGGTGTTCCACCGCGCGATACCTCTCTCCACCATCGAACCTGGATGGATAGTCTTCTGCCCGACCGCATTATGCGGGAAGCGCTGACACTGGATGGAAAACGCTATACCCTGATTTTGGAGTTGCCGCCGGGACCGGGAGTCTTCTTCGGACGCCATGACCTCCCGCTGCTCGGAATCTCGATTGCAATTATTTCTTCCGGATTGATCTGCTACCTGCTGGCCTGGTCCATGGCGAGTCCGGTAACACGTCTGCGAAGGGCTGCTCAGAGCCTGGCAGCAGGAGACTTGAGCGCGCGCGCAGGCGCGCCCGCCAGCGGCCGGCACGACGAACTGACCGAGTTGATGCGCGATTTCGACCGTATGGCGGACCGGATCGAACGGCTGGTGGAGTCGCAATCACGGCTGCTGAAAGATGTTTCCCACGAGCTCCGTTCTCCCCTGGCCAGGCTCAGCGTGGCGCTTGGGCTGGCGCGCCAGCGGGCGACGCCTGAAATTGAAAGTTCACTCAATCGAATCGAACTGGAGGCCGACCGGTTGAATCAGCTGATCCAGCGGCTGCTGACCATTTCGCGGCTGGAGTCGGGGACTGACGGCTTGCACAAAAGTCAGATTTCGCTCCGCGAACTGGTGGAAGAAGTGGCACGCGATGCCGAGTATGAAAATCCAGGCCGTCGCTGCCGTGTCACAGCCTCGTCCGATCCCGCGTCGTCCGATCCCGAAGATGAATTCCTGGTCGAAGCCGACCCCGAGTTGCTTCGCAGCGCCGTCGAGAACGTCATAAGGAACGCCACGCGCTATACTTCAGAAGGAACGACGGTGGAGGTTCGGTTGGAACGGAATTTGGAATCGCATTCGAAACAGGAGTCGATCGGCAGCTCCGGCGACGCCGGCCAGGACGGGGAAATTATCATCCGCGTACTCGATTGCGGCCCGGGTGTTCCCGATGAGGCGCTACCGAAGATCTTCGAACCCTTTTATCGTCTTGACGATGCCCGCAACCGCCTGACCGGTGGAGCGGGACTGGGCTTATCGATCGCCGACCGTGCCATCAGGCTGCACAACGGGCAACTTCGCGCATCCAACCGCAAGGAGGGTGGGTTGCAGGTGGAAATCCGTATTCCGGAGGGTCGTCCTCCGGTTCAGGGGTTTGCTCTTCCCGCTCATTCCTGATAAACCAATATATTTCAGCCATAAGCTTTGGGTGTGATGACACGCGCGGGGCATCGCCCGCGCAACTCGAAACCGAAGCGGCTGACCACCCGAATCGGCGCAGAAGGCGCCGATCAGGAATCCCGCAGGAGAATAGATGTCGAAGAAAATCTGTGGAGTCGCGGCACTCATGGGCCTGTGCGCCCTGAGTTTGGCTTTGCTCAATTGCGGCAGTTCATCGTCCCGTCCATCAGGACTCTTATATGTACTGACCCAGGGCCTCAACAGTAATGGTCTAGGAAACAATGTAAGTTCCTTTTCCATCAATCTGAATAGCGGCGCTTTGTCCTTGATCAACTCCAATGCGTCCACTTGCCCCACGGCGGCGACCGAGCAAAACCCCTTACCCTGTGGAGCCCCGCTGCAGATTGTGCTCAATCCGACCGATTCAGCCGCGTTTGTTCTGAACCAGGGTGTGCCGTGTCTGGTACAGGGTACTCAATGCGTGCCTGATTCCTCGACCCCGATAGCGCCGTCGATCTACCCCTATACCGTGAACTCAGACGGAAGCTTCTCCTCGCCTGGAACCGGGGTCAATTGGGCCTGCATCTCGCCCAATGGGACTGCCTGCAGCGCGTACGCTCCCCCGTGCTCAGTTGGGTGTTACTACCCCGACACCGCTACCGCCATGACCCTGGACTCCACCGGACAATTCTTGTTCGTGATTGACGAGGGCCAATATCCCTTCCCGTCCTCCTGCCCCCTGCCGGCGGCCGCTGCTCAAACCGCTACGGATGCGACGAACTTTATCGGTTGTCCCTCGATTTCCGTATTTTCCGTAAGCTCAACGACCTTAACGTTCGTCAGCCAGAGTACCACCTATCAAAGTCCGCTCTTCCTCAGCAAGACTCCAAGTGCGCTTTCGGCCATCACCTTCACGCCTCCCGGTTCTTCGAACGCCGAGGAACTTCTCTTCGTGACCGACAATTACGACCTTTGTACGATCTCCTGCGCTGTCCCCTCCAAACCCGTTGACAATGCGCTGAGCATCTATGCAGTCAGTTCGACAGGCACGCTCAGCGAGCAGCCGAATTCGCCTTATGCCATCGCCGCGCCCGACCCCATCTCGGTGATCGCTGTCAACACAAACCAGGTTGGGGAAAATTCCGGCGGCGTGTTTGCTTTTGTAGGCAATCAGGCAGCCTCGGCCGGATCCTTGAATCCTTTCCAGTTGTGCACCGTGCAGAACTCGAATTGCTCGCAGCAGGATGTTACTGAAAACCTCCTGGTTCCTGTTACCTGCGCTCCGCAAACCTCTTGCAGCGTTTCAGCCGGAAGCAACCCGATCGAAATGGTGGTTGACCCGACCAACAGTTTCCTCTATTCGATCGCCGAACTATCGAACCAGATTTTTGCATTCCGCATCAATACCACCACCGGCACGCTGGCTGCGCTTTCCCCGAATCCGAACTTGCCGACTGGAAGCGAACCGGTTTCTCTGGCGATGCACCCGACCGTGAATGACACGGGCCAGTTTCTTTTCGTGTCGAACAGCGACTCCGACAACCTGTCAGTCTTTTCTGTCAGCACCATCACCGGGGCCATGAGCAGTCCGCTCACCGTCATCGCGCCGGCAACGCCCAGTGGGTTGGCCGTGCACTAGAGAAAGTGCACCGGGAAAGTGCATTAGAAAATCAATCGGGTCATTAGCTTGTCAATGAACGGATGGTCTCATTCCATTTCTTCAGGTTGGCATCCGGAGAATAAGGTAGCCTCCAATAAACCCGAACACCAGGTCGGGAGACCAGGCTGCGACCGACGGCGGAAGCTGACTCAGATTGCCCATCGCCTCGAACAAAGCATTGATCGTCCAATAGACAACGCCAATCCCTATGGCCGTCGCGACTCCGGTCAGCGCAGAGCGCTTGCCCGCCGAAAGCGCGAACGGAACGGCCAACACCGCCATCACCAGTGTGATTAACGGGTAGGCAATCTTCTTCTGCAACTGAACCCGCAGCCGCACCACGTCAAAGCCGCTCTCCTCCAGATCGTGAATGTAGCGGCGCAGTTCGTCGTAGCTCATCTCCGACGATTGCTTGATCTCTTTCTTGAAATAAGACGGCGGTTCTGAGAGTTCGGAGTACGTGGCTACATCGAACTTCCGATCGCTCACGTGTGCCGATCCGTTCAGGCTGCGCTCCCACCCCTTCTCGTAGACCCATCGCTTCGTCAGGTCCGACCAGTACGCGCGGTCAGCATCGATGCGATGCGTCATCTGGAACGTATGCGGGTCGAACTGAAATACCGATACTCCGCCAAAAACGTTGCGGTCGGGATCGAAGAATTGATAGTAGTAAATGTCCGAGTGCTGGCCAAAAATCCACTTGCGGTCGGGACGCAGATAGGTCTGTGCCGGCTTGCCCTTGATTTCGTT
>PMSZ01000037.1 GCA_003168235.1 Acidobacteriaceae bacterium | reverse complement strand
GGGGGTATAACGACATAGTAAACAGGCTTAACCAAGTAGTAAACCACAACAAAAATCATTCTCGCCCGCATCCTCCTCGTTACTTCTCGGGTTCCTCCTTACAACCCATACTCATCTCATGCCTTCGGATGCGAACGCCCGAACGCTGAGCTCGTTCCTCGACTATCTACGCGTAGAGCGCGGTTCGGCGAAGCTGACGATTGCGGCTTACTCCAGCGACTTGGCGCAGTTCGCCGACTTTCTGGAGAAGCGCCATGTGCTTCTCGCCGCAGCGCGCCGCGATGACGTTCGCGAATACATCCAGGAATTATTCTCGAACCAGCTCGATGGCCGTTCTGTCGGACGCAAGCTTTCCGCCATTCGCCATCTGTACCGGCATTTGCTGCTCGATGGGAAGATCGACAAAGATCCGACCCTGAACATCGATTTGCCCAAACAGTGGAAAGTCCTGCCGAAAGCCCTGAGCCGCGACGAAGTTGGAGCGATGCTCTCCGAAACGAAGCTTGGCGAAGCGAAGCCAGGCAAAGCGGAATCTGCGCGAGCGCAAGCTCTGCAGCTCCGCGATCGCGCGATGCTCGAGCTTCTTTACGCTGGAGGAGTACGCGTTTCTGAGGTAGCTGATGCGCGTATCGAAGACCTGAAGCTGGAAATGGGATACATCATGGTGCGCGGCAAAGGCGACAAGGAACGCATGGTTCCGCTCGGAGCGCCAGCGCAACGGACGTTGCAGCAATACCTGCGAAACGGCAGAGACATAATCTCCAGAAAGAAGAGTTCGCCGCTTCTGTTTCTCGGCACTCGCGGACGTCGTCTAACGCGTCAGCGCATCTGGCAGTTGGTTGGGAAAGCTGGAGTCGCTGTGTTGCCTGCCGGAAGACGCGCCAGTCCGCACATGTTGCGGCACTCGTGCGCGACGCACATGGTCGAGAACGGAGCCGATCTCCGCACGGTGCAAACCATTCTCGGCCATGCGGATATCTCGACGACGCAGATTTATACGCACGTAGCGCTGGATCGGTTGAAGAGCGTGTATGCGAAGCATCATCCCAGAGCGAAGGCGAGAAATCATTTGTAATTCGCAATTTGTAATTGGTAATTGGAAACCGATTCATTGCCAATAAGTGTTTCGGACTGAGATTTTCAATTGCAAATTACAAATCACCAATTACAAATCCAGTGTCATGACTGCACCAGCAAAGAACTCGCCTTCCAACTCGCGCACCATCGTCGAACTTGCTACCGACGACTTCCTGCGTCATCTGCGGGAACGTAATGCTTCGGTGCACACGATCAAGGCTTACGCTGGAGATCTGGATTGCTTCGCCGCGTATATCGGCGCTTCCAAGGGAAATCCCCCCTGGAACACGATTGATCACATTGCCATTCGCGGCTTCCTCTCGCAACTCTACGACAAAGGATTGAGCAAGACTTCGGTGGCGCGCTCGCTGGCCGCTGTAAGGTCGCTTTATCGCTGGTTGGCGCAAGAGGGAATTGTCGAGCAGAATCCGGCGAAGCTGGTTTCGACGCCGCGATTGCCGAAGAAACTGCCACGTGTCCCGACGATTGAGGAGATGAACTCGATGCTCGACGGCAAAATGCCCGAAGTGGCGTCGTTTCCCGAGCGCGACCGACTCATGTTCGAACTGCTTTACGGATGCGGCATCCGCAACTCGGAACTGGTCGGCATCAATCTCGACGACATAAGCCTGAGCAACCAGGCGATTCTGATTCGCGGGAAAGGGAAGAAGGAGCGCTACGTTCCGTTTGGCGGATCGGCGTTGGCGGCGCTTTCGGTTTACCTGCCGTGGCGGCAACAACTGCTGGCGACTTTGAGGAGTGCTTCCACGAAGAACCCGTCCGCGTTGCTGATTAATCAGCGCGGAGGCCGATTGACCACGCGCAGCGTAGGTCGAATCATCAAGCGCATAGCGGTTGCCAAAGGACTATCGCCCGAGGTTCATCCGCATACCCTTCGTCACGCCTTCGGCACGCACATGCTCGAAGAAGGAGCGGACTTGCGCGCAATCCAGGAATTACTGGGCCATGAGCGGCTGGCGACAACCCAGCGTTACACTCAGCTTTCGGTCAAGCACGTGATGAATGTTTACGATCAGACCCATCCGCGAGCGAAGTGAAAAGCTACTTCACGGAGGCAGGAGATTTCGAGTTCGTAACCGCACCAATCAGTGCGATGCCGCTTGCGCCTTTTCGTCCGCCGCCGCAATCGTGAAAATGCCAATTACATTCTCGCTCAGCACGTCTGCGATTTTCTTGGCCTGCTCGGAAGTGATTCCGTTGAGCAGTTCGAAACCAATCTGAACGCCTTTGATCGAGGCAATCGTGTCGTGATGCGGACGAATTTCGATCACGACGGACGCGCCTTGACGGCCTACGCCGAAGCCAACTCCAGCCTTTTCCACTTTCGTCGTTGCCATAGGTTGAACCCGATGTTAAGACATTACCTCTCTGTGCCGTCTCTCCCCGAGTTCCGGACAAATACTCCAGAGAAATACGGATGCAGCCGTCTGGCGTATTGTCCACCAGCGGAACATGTCGTACCAAGTTACCGATGTGCGGAGCCAGTTCCGCTTTCCCATTTCACAAAGAAACTCATTACTCCAGTAACTTTTCGCGAGAGCACTCTTGCTGGAACATGACTGTAGGGCGCTTTCCGCCCGCTCCCAGCCACTGGATGAACCAAATAATGAAGATGAGTAAGATCATCAAAGAAAGTCTGCTGCTGCTGTCGCTTTTTCTGATTGCTGCGATGGTGCAATTCTTCGCGCAATCATTACCGATGGCCCTCTGCTTCTATTTTCTGCCGACTTTATATTCGGCGTACTATTTCGGACGGCGCCACGCAACGCTCACCGCCTTCGCTTGCGTCTTCCTGGTCTTTCTGCTGGATTACCTGAATAACCTGATGCCCACGCATCGCGTGCTGACGCTTCCCGGAGAGCGACTGTTCAACTTTGCCATCTGGGCGGGAATTCTGGTGGTGGTCGGATATGTGATGGGTACGCTGTACGAGCGCAAGCAGGCGATGACGGCTGACATCCGGGAGAGTTTCAGCGGACTGCTGCTGGTATTGCAGCACTTTATCGCGAATGACAAAAGCGCCGCTGGTGAAAGCCAGCGGGTGGTGCAGGCCGCGACGAAAATCGCAGAGGCGATGGGTCTCGGATCCGATCGCATCGACTTGTTGAGATCCGCGGTCTTGGTGCGAGACCTGAGCAAGCTCGGGATCACAAACGACATTCTTTACAAGGCTGCCGATATGAGCGCCGATGAAGCGGTTGCCAGTTTTCGCAAGCCCGTCAAGGCCGATGCGCGCACGCAGGCGGTAGGAGATTCACTGCGGCGCGTGATTCCGATCATCGTCGCGCAGCAGATTTTGCAAGAGCAGGGAGCGCGTGCGGTGAATGTTCCGATTGAGGCACACATTCTGGCGGTGGCGGATGCCTACCAGAAATTGATCAACGGAGCGAACGGCAAGGGCTTGTCACCTTATCAGGCGGAACAGCAAATAATTGCCGGCGCAGGCCAAAAGTTTCACAGTGGAGTAGTCGACACCTTCACAAAAGTCTTAGACGCACAGGCGCAGGGAGCCGGCGCATAGAATTGCCGGTCTGCAAGGTGGGGTGGTCGGACGTGCGCGCTACTAAGGCTCAGCTTTAGCGTGAGCCGATTGCCCGGGCTTCTCGTCGTGCGCTCCCAGGTTTTTATCTCGTAATTCCTCCCACATCGCAACTACTCTGGATTTCAACTCGTCCGTGAGTTGCTGATATGAGGCCTCGCTCGCATCCGATAGCGGCGGAGGTTGAATCGGCGCCCCGAACACGATTTCCAGATCGTGGAACTTGGGAAATCGCTTGTGGCGCGGCCACGCTTCATAGAAGCCTTCGATCGCGACCGGGATGATCGGCGCCTGGGTGTGAATCGACAAGATGGCCGCACCCTTCTTGAAGATTCGCGGAGTGCCGTCGATCGAGCGCTCGCCTTCGGGATAAAGAATGAGCGCACGCCCCTGTCGCAAGCCAAATGCACCGGCACGCATAGCGGGAATCAGATTCGCGTCCGGGTCGACGACCAGTATCCTGAGCGAATGTGCCAGCCGCAACATAAATCCTTTTCCGAAGATTTCGCTCGTGCCCACGGCAAAAACGTTGTCAAACACCTCCGGCGGCAAAATGCTAGCCAGGATGAGCGGATCAAGATAGCTCTGGTGATTAGAGGAGAGGATGTAGGCGCCAGTCTTCGGCAGTTTCTCGATTCCGCGCACGCGTAAATGAAAGCGGTCGAACGCAATCACTTGTACGAGCCGCGAAACCATGTACCAGAATGCATTGCTAACCGGCTGCGGCTGGGCCAGCGAAAGTACGTCGGCGGTATCCGGTGTCTCGGCGAAGATTGCCTTCCAGCCAGCAAAGTGAGGGCGCGCACCGGCGCTGCCCACGCCACTGGCCGCGCTTTGCAGAACGGCGTCCACCAAGTCGCGCACCGTGTAAATCTCAGCCAGCTGCGATTCCTCGACATTCCCGCCCAGTTGTTCTTCGATTTGGCTGAGCAACTCGACGCGCTGCATCGAGTCGAGCCCCAGGTCGAGTTCCAGATTGTGAGCGGGTCGCAGGGTCGGAGGTGCGGTGCGCGCTGCCTCGCGAATAATCTTCAGCGCCCGCTGCACGTCCGGCTGATCGAGCCATGCCGTCTCGTCTGCGTTCAATGACTGTTCGGCCGGCAATTCGGAATCGTCCGCAACTGTCCGCGGCTGGTTCGCCTTAACCCGCTTCTCCACTTCGAAGCGCTTGATCTTCCGCGTCGTGGTGCGAGGCAAGTCCTCCTGCCATATCTCATAACTGCCGATGCGCTTGGTGGAAGCGATCTGCTGCGACAAGCTTTCGATATCGAAGCGGATGACTTCCTTCGCGTTCACGATCTTTTTCTGGC
This sequence comes from Acidobacteriaceae bacterium, assembly GCA_003168235.1. Classification (GTDB taxonomy): domain Bacteria; phylum Acidobacteriota; class Terriglobia; order Terriglobales; family Acidobacteriaceae; genus Acidiflorens. Next base: position 296 of record PMSZ01000037.1, on the reverse strand, counting down.
GCAGCACGTCGAAGTTAGGCACGATCACGGCGTGCAGGCGGTCGCCGCCTTCCCCAGGTTTGCCTTCCAGTCCCATCACTGCCAATTCTTTGATGTACGGCGATTTCAGGTAGTGGGCCTCAACTTCTTCGGGGTAGATGTTTTTTCCGTTACTGAGGACAATCAATTCTTTCTTGCGGCCGGTCAGAAACAAATTACCATCCTTGTCGAAGTAACCGAGATCGCCGGTATAGAACCATCCTTCGCGCAGCACTGCCGCGGTTGCGTCCGGACGGTTCCAGTAGCCCTTCATCACG
>PMSZ01000291.1 GCA_003168235.1 Acidobacteriaceae bacterium | reverse complement strand
CAAATCTCGCCGGTCAGGTCATGGCAAGTTCGCATTTTCTAGCGTTAGGGTGGCTTCTATTTCTTCAAAGAACTTGGACGCTAGCCACTTGTCGATTCCTTCGGCGCATACTCTAAAGCACATGTCGATGGGGTTAGCCGATCCGAAAACCTCTTGACTTAGTAGCTTGGAATTGACAGCACCATAGACGACGGCCAAAGGCATGTGGAGCAGATTTAAGATTTCCTTTACCGCGTCAAGCCTTTTTGTTTGATCGATACCCTCAAATACGCCGTATCCACCGAATAACTCGCAAGCATGGAACTCCTGAAACTTGGCGAGCTTTTCCTCCGGCATCAAATCCTGCACGATCAGCGAAGACATCAGCTCGGTCGTGGTGAAATCACTGTCTTTCACAATGACGGCGCTAAGAACTTGCCACTTGCCATTTTTTGATCGTGTGTCCGAATCGTCCAGATATGCGAGGTACATGAAATGCCTCTTTGGGGGGAAGCGGCCTGAGACTACTGAGGGGCCGTCATCGTCACCGATTTATCCACATGTTCGACGACAGATTCGATGAACGCGGCCCGAGTCATTTTGGTAACCAGTCGCAGTCTCTAAGAATGGCGTCGATGGCTGGCATTTTGGAGTTCTCATTGTCGATCACAGAGTCGGCCATTCTTAGCCGCTCGTAGAAATATTGACGGAAACGCTGATTCGCATCAGCGTACGGTTTATCCACAGTAGCCCTTATTGTGAAGACAGCCAACGTGTCTGTAAATTTCTTGCCGTACTCCTCGCGGATTCTCCAAAAATAGTACGTCATCCCGTCCCCTTGATCGGGACAAACTGGCTTTTCATTCTCGGCAAGATCTCGGTTCCAGTAGCTGTGATTCAAGTACTGTGTCAGTGTGCCGCTGACTGCGTGTCTATAGGATTGATCCATTTGCTCTGGGGTATGAATAGCGTCTTCCCATTGCTCCGGCGTGAGCTGAAACGGGAGAAGGGGGGAAGCCTTGTAAATGAATCTCCCGATTACAAAGTAGCAAAATGCTTCAGTTACTTTTTGGCGGTTATCTAATACACCTTGCTTGAGCGTGAATTGGTTGTAATAGTACTTGCTGTTTCCCTGCTCGTTGAACGACCACTCGGGTCCTTTTGGGTCCGTCGTATCAACTCCGATAGGGGGAATATCCGCAGGGATAGGAATTCCTAAATCCTTGAGGTCCTCGGCAAATCCATTGATGTCTTTGGTAATTCTTTGACGACGTTCTGGCGTAAAGAGGGGTGAGTCCTTGAACATCAGAGTGACCAAGGGGGTCTTTGGCAGTTCCGTTTGGAATTGGAGTGGTCGCCCAGGTTTTGGTGGTGTAGATTCGGATTGCTCGCTCTTCGCCGGGGAGGGAATAGTCTGGGTCTCGTTCCTTTCCGCCTGACGCTCCTGCGGTCTTTCAGGTCCAACGTTCAAATCAAGCAAAACGATTCCGGCCGTCAATATTGAGCCCGCCAAAACCTGACGCCATTTGCGATCTTCGACCCACCAAAACCTGATGAACAGGGGTAGTAGGGAAATCCAAATTAAAATACAGCAACCTATTATTACCGGTTCGGTCTTAGGCAAGAGGTAGAGCGCGACACCAACAGCTAACGCGACTAAGCTGAGCCATCTGTCTACGGGCTTGTTTTTCTTTCCGGCTACACTGTGGGTGCCGCCGTTCTCTAGCGCGTAGATCGGGGCGTCATCTGGGTCTTTGGGATTAGAAATCCGTTTCTGGTGCGAAACCAACCTTAGACCACCAGGTTTTTCAACGTCACGCCTTAGGGTTATATCCGTCTGGAACCAGCGATGGCTGGAGTCCCTGTACGTGATCGACACTTCGATAGCGCCTATTCCTCGCTCTCGCATGAAATCAAAGAGTCCACTGCCAAACGTTCCTCCTAATTTCGCCGCGATAAAACACGGATAGAATGATTCACCGTCACTCTTCGCTAACCGGTCCGTATGACCAGATTGAAACTCAATCCTGTTACCGTCTTCGAGCAGGACGTTTGATATTGTGATGTCATAAGCGGGTTCGCCATCATTGACAACGGCCAATCCTGTGTAACCCAGGTCGTTCTTGAGAAGACCCTTGCCATAGCGGTGCGGCACGATAATCGGCGTAGCCGCTGGCATGTCTGATTTTCTGAGTTTCGATGGATTGGGATGAGTCGATTTCCCGCTTGGGCCAGCTCCTCCTCCAAATTCTTCCACAGCGCCCACCTCCGCATTGATCGCCGAATCCTTGAACGGAACAAAGGCGGAGATCAAGCCGATGCGGATTAGTATACCTCTAGGCGAACACAAAGCGAATATGCCAGTGTGCTGAAATGGACGAGGGTCGAAAACGGGTCGTTGCAATCGTTGCAGGGATTCTCGTCGCCCGTCATCTGAAGACAGCCGATGATTTATTCGGTGGGCCTACGGGAAGCGCGAGAACCGATGGCATGATTTCTGCCGCCGTGCAGTGGGCAGAACTCATCTTGAAAAAGATAGATGCTGTTCATCCTAATCCGCGAGGAGTTGCTTAGGCCGGAGCCGGGGATTGCGGATCTCAAACGGCGGCGTTTACTTGGGGTGTCGGTTACGCAGATGGTCATGCAGGAAGTCGAACAAGAATTGACCGCACCAGAGCAGCACTACAACACCAGCAAATAGCTCCGCAAATCGGTGGATGGTCATGTTGCGTTAGCTGGGCACGCCCTGGTCAGGAGGGTGGCTGTGGAAGGAGGCGGTACCGCCGATTCTTCCCGAAAGGCTTACCCAGCGCGGCTTATGGTACTCCAAGGGGCGGGATCACGCCAGATGTTTCAGTGTGAAATTAGCATGAAATTCTACCGTCGCCCCTTCACCGCACCCGGCCTATAATTCGAGGCAGCAAGCGAACGGACCAACAGGCCGCTCCGGGTCGGGGGATTCCGGGGCGGCTTTACTTTTTTCAACTGTGCGCTACGCTGTAAGGATGAACCGATTGCCTTATATGGTGGTGGAGCGCGGAGAGACGCTGGAGTACCCGGTTATTGGAGTGGGCCGGTTTGCGACGTTGGAAGAGGCGCAACTGGAGGCATCGCTTCACGAACCTAAGCACGGTGGGCGCATCGTGGCAATACACGAATCCGACAGTTGGGCGTCGAAGAAACCAGTAGTGCGCGGACGGCGCGGGCCAAAATCTCGGAGACGCGAGCCTCGCAGACGGTAGCCTCGGGCCGATAAAATGAAAGTGGTTTATGGAGAAACTAATTCGGAAGTACAGCGGACAAGGCGAACTAATTTTTGAGGGTAACCAAGTCGCCGCCGTCAACTATTCGATTGATGAATTTCTGGAATTTGTGCCCGATGGACTCGGCGGACAACTGCCCACAACTCTGGACAGGCGCGGGCGCGTTTCGCACGTGGAGGGGCATCCCTACTGGCACCCGGTCACTGCTCTTCAATCCGGCCCGTTTACCCTTGTGATGAATGATAAACGCAAGTTGAAAGTGTCGATGGTCAATCTGCAAGGGTCCGTTCAAGGGAAGGGTGATTTCTTTTAGCCGACCCGTGGCCGGCGCTTGATGTCGATTGATCGGCACTATTCCCAACTGAGTCCCGCTTCAACGGCATCCTCGGAGCTGAATTTCAAAACATTGTCCGCCAATTCCATCGGCATTACCTCCGAAGTGATGTCGCTTAGATCGCCGATTTCAAAACGAAACGGTCCGGCAATGCCCGGCTCTACCACAATCCGATACTCTCGCTGGTATGAGTAGATAGAGGATTTGCGGAACCTCCCGGTTGAACCCGAACGCTTCGTTTGGTCGTAGTATTCGACCGCGCCCGCCGCGCCAGCCAGCCTTTGGTTCTTGGCGGCGTCTACTACTCGATTGAGAAATTCTTGGGCGTTGGTGAACAAAACGAAGGAATCGCCAAACCACTGATAGGATTTCGGAAAGATCGGCCCATCAATCGGCCTGCGGATCGCAAACATGCAGAAGATGTTGCAGGACGAGGTTCGATCCAGCGAGATTCTAATCGGCCCCATCAAACCGTCAGGCGCACCATGTTGTCTTGGCTCAGCGTGAAATGGAGAAGCGACGTTCTCCGTTAGTGTAGATTCCGCCCCTTCGGGGCGGGGATTTTCAAGGCATTGGGGGTCTATCGTCCGATGACTCATGTGCCGTGCGGTGCCAACCGCGCGAGAGTCCTGAGCCTCAGTGGTCACTGCAAGACCGGGCCATATTCTGTTTTCTACCCGTCGTCCCGTTTCCCAGCGAAAAATTCGGCGCCAGGATCGCTTCAGAGCGACGATTGGCAACTCGGTGGACCTGGAGCATCCCCCGGTTAGCCCCTCGTTGGGATGACCACCGAGGAGATGAGCTCCCACGCGGTCGACCATCGGCTCGATGAGCCCCACCAGATTATCCCTCAGCATGGT